>JABEVI010000193.1 GCA_013044085.1 Steroidobacteraceae bacterium | reverse complement strand
TCTTGCGTCCCTCGATGCGGCCGTGGTGCACGTGTTGCCGAGCGATCTGCCGTATGGTTTCGCGCTTGCCGTGGGCGTGTCGCCACCCGTGCTCACGCTGGTCGGCGCGGATGCCGGCGGCGCTGATGCGAGCGTGCGTGCGAGCGTTGCAACGCTCATGGACCTGTTGGAAGGCCGTATCGACAGCGACAGCTTGTTTTTCCGTCGTGACTTGACGGTGAGCGGCAACACCGGGGTCATCGTCGGGTTGCGCAACCTGATAGACCGCGAAGTACTGAATCTCGGCGATGAGATCGCGGCGGCTCTCGGCCCGCTGGCGTCCCCTTCGCGTGCGCTCGCGCGGGTGCTCGATCGACTGCTGCTGCGGATCGGCGCGCGCGTTGCGGCGATGCATCGCACGCTGCATCCGCACGAGCAGCGTTCCCAGGAGGTGGCGGGCACCGAGATCGAGCGCTGCCGGCGCGAAATCGAGGCGCTCACCGCCCGCATCGGCACGCTCGAAGCGCGCCAGCAGCGTCGTGACGACAAACTCGGCCAGGGCATCGCATGAGCCTGGGCGGGCTCGAACTGGTCTGCCCGGCCGGGACACCGGCGGCTCTGCGGGCCGCCGTCGATGCGGGTGCCGACAGTGTCTACTGCGGATTTCGCGATCGCACCAACGCACGCAACTATCCGGGGCTGAATTTCGATGTCGCGGACCTCGCGGAGGGAATCGCCTACGCCCATCAGCGCGACTGCAAGGTCCTGGTGGCGATCAACACCTTTGCGCCCGCCGGTGACGTCGCGCCGTGGCACAGGGCGGTGGACAATGCCGCGCAGGCGGGAGCCGACGCGGTTATCCTCGCCGACATCGGCGTGTTGGACTACGCGACGCGCCGGCAACCTGGGCTTCGCCGCCACCTGTCCGTGCAGGCTTCGGCCGCCAACGCGCCCTCGATCCGTTTCTATCGCGAACACTTCGACGTCAAACGCGTCGTGCTGCCGCGGGTGTTGTCGGTTGCGGAAGTGCGCGCCTTGATCGAGGAGACCGGCATCGAGGCCGAGGTGTTCGCCTTCGGCAGCGTCGGCCCGATGTCGGAGGGACGCTGCTTCCTCTCCTCCTACCTGTGCGGCGTCTCGCCGACGAGCGAAGGCGCTTGCGCACCGGCCAACCACGTGGCCTATTTGGATGCTGACGGGCGAGTGCTTTCCAAGCTTGGCCGGGTGACACTGAACGCGTTTGCACCCGGCGAGCCGGCGGCATACCCGACGCCGTGCAAGGGCCGTTATGTGACGCACGGACGCGCTTCCTACCTGTTCGAGGAACCGGTGGCGCTGAACGTGCTCGGCATCCTGCCGGAACTGAAGGCCGCCGGGGTCACGGCACTGAAGATCGAGGGGCGGCAGCGAAGCCGCGCCTACGTCGCGGAAGTGGTCGCCACCTTCCGCCAGGCGCTCGATGCGCTCGAGCGCTGCGAGTCCGCCGCGGGGCCCCGCGAACCTCTGCGGACCCAGGCCGAGGGCGGCCGCGACACCGTCGGGGCGTATCGCAGGGGCTGGCGATGAGCGCTGCCGCACCAGCGCAGTTGACGCTGGGACCGCTGCTGTATCACTGGTCGGCCGCCAAGCGGCGCGATTTCTACCTGCGCATCGCCGATGAGGCGGCGGTCGACACCGTCTATCTCGGCGAGGTCGTTTGTTCGAAGCGTGAAGCGTTCTTCGAACCCTTCTTCGGCGAGACGATCCGCCGGCTGCAGTCGGGCGGCAAGACGGTCATACTCTCGACGCTCGCCTTGGTGACCTCGGCGCACGAGGTGGCCGCCATCCGCGAACGAGCCGCGCTCGGCCTCATGCTCGAGGCCAATGACGTCGCCTGCCTCGAGGTGCTCGGTGGCATGCCGCACGTGGTCGGGCCGTACATCAACGTGATCAACGAGGGTACTCGCGACTATCTTGCGGCGCATGGCGCGGTGCGCATCGTGCTGCCCGTGGAACTGCCGGCGGCATCCATTCGCCTCATCGCAGCCGGGGCCGGTGCGACCGCGATCGAGGTTCACGCCTTCGGCAAACAGCCTTTGTCGGTTGCGATGCGCTGCTATCACGCGCGTTCGCACAACCTCACCAAGGACCACTGTCAGGTGGTCTGTGGTCTGGACGCGGACGGGCTGACCGCGACGACCATCGACGGGGAGGATGTGCTCACCGTCAACGGCACGCAAACCCTGTCACACGGTTATGCGGTCGTGCTCGAGGAACTCGAGGATCTGCGAGCGGCGGGCGTCGCGCATTTCCGGCTCTCGCCGCACCCGCTCGACATGGTGCGGGTCGCCGAGTTGTACCGCGCATTGCTCGATCGGCGCATCGAGGCGGCGGCGGTCGCCGCATCGCTGCGCACGATGATCGGCGGCAGGCCGCTGATCAACGGTTTCCTGCACGGTCGAGAGGGCATGGCCTGGGAGTGATCGGCTTGCCCGGGTGATCGGCATCAACGCTGCGCGAAGGTGGCCTCGATCGCATCGCCGAGCTTGCCGACCAATTCCTCCAGTTCCGCGTCGCTCGCGTTGTAGGGGGGGGCGACGATCAGTGTATCGCCGCGGCCGGCGCCAACGTTGCCCGCGCAGGGATAGATGATCAGTCCATTGCGAAACGCCCGGGCGCCGATCTCGCGGCCCAATGCGTGCTCGGCGGCGAACGGCTCCTTGGTGCGGCGGTCACGCACAACCTCGATGCCGATCAGATAGCCGCGCCCGCGTACGTCGCCGACCTCGTCGATGCGCGCCAGCCGCGCGCGCAGCGCATCCTGCAGCACCGGTCCATTCTTGCGCACCCGTGAGACGAGTCCCTCGCGCTCGATCAGTGTCTGCACGGCCACCGCCGCCGCACAGGCCGCGGTGTGGCCGGAATAGGTGTGCCCGGTCATGAACGCGCCATGCCGCGCCAATATCGTCGCACCGATCTCGCGGCGCATGAGCGTGGCGCCGATCGGGATGTAACCGCCCGCCAGCCCCTTCGCGACCGTCATGATGTCCGCGATCGCCCCGTCGTGCTCGAGGGCCCGCCACGTTCCGCAGCGCCCGGCGCCGCACATGACCTCGTCGGCGATCAGAAGGACCTCATGGCGGCGGCAGACCGCGGCAATCGCCGCGGCATAGCCGGGCGGCGCGGGCACGGCGCCGCCGGCGGCACCGACGACCGGCTCGAAGATGAAGCCTGCGATCCGATCGGCGCCGATCTCGTGGATTCGCCGCTCGAGTTCGTCCGCGAGGTAGGCGCCGAGGCGCTCCGGTGGCACCCCGTCCGGCGGCCGGTAGGCGTTCGCCGCCGAGACGAAAGAGACCTCGAGCAGGCTGCCCTCGAATGGCCGGCGCCGCTCGGCGAAGCCCGACACCGACAAGGCGCCGAGGGTGTTGCCATGATAGGAGCGCTCGCGGGCGAGGAAATGCCGCTTCTCGCGCAGTCCGCGCGCGTCGAAATATTGCAGCGCGAGCTTGAGCGCCGATTCGACCGCCTCCGAACCGCTCGAGGTGAAGACGACGTGGCCGTAATCGGCGCCGGCCGACCGCAACAGCAGCGCGGTCAATTGCTCGAGCGCCGTGCTCGTGAACAAATAGCGATAGCCGCAGGCGACCTGGTCGAGCTGGGCGGCGATCGCCGCGTTCACCTCCCGGTTGCCGTGGCCGATGCTGAACGCCGCCGGGCCGCCTGAGCCGTCGAGGTAGCGCCGACCGTGCTCGTCGTACAGGTAGCTGCCCGCACCGTGGTGTATGCGCGG
>JABEVI010000192.1 GCA_013044085.1 Steroidobacteraceae bacterium | reverse complement strand
CTGAGGACGAAAGCGCTCAGTCGAGCTTGAACTCGATGGTATCCCAGCGGGTGGTTTCCTGGTGACGCGCCTGACGCCGTAGCGCGTCGATCAATTCCCGCTCGTTCCACGGCACGATCTCGTCGGCTAGCTGGCGGATCGCGGCCGGCAACGCTTCGTCGGAGCCGAAATTCTCCATCGCCACGATCGGCCGATCCGCGGACTTGGCGAAGTGCATCTGGAACAGCACCAGATCCGCAGCCGTTCGATATACCGCGGGCACGAGGATCACCACCTCGCAAGGAGCCAACTGGCGCCGCAATTCCTCCCGCTCCGCTTCACGGTCGGGCGGCCGTCTGACGTGCGGTTGACTGGTGTTCCGGTAGTAGAACGTCCGCGGGGCCTCCAGATATTCGAACACACGCACGTAGTCGTCGCTCTCCTCCCAGGCATGGGTGACGAACAGGCGGATGGGGTCGGAGGGCGTGGACATGGTTGCGGTTCCGGTCCTCAGATTGTCGCCATGATGGCCAAGCGTGAAGCGGCGCTCACCCGTACAATGTTGCGCGTGCGTTTGCTGGTTTACAACATCCGTTATGCAACCGGGGTCGGCCCGGCGTTCCACATTCCGGTGCCCGGCGCCGGCTACTTGCGATCGAGCCGGCACGTGCTCGCGGAGATCACCCGTTTCATCAAATCCGAGGATCCCGACGTCGTCGGTCTTATCGAGGTCGACACGGGGTCGATCCGCTCAGGAATGGTCAACCAAGCCGACCATATCGGTCAATCCCTGGGCCATTTCTCCACCTACGAATGCAAGTACGGTGTGAGCTCGGTCAACCAGTGGATGCCGATCATCCGCAAACAATCGAATGCCTTCCTCGCGGCACCGCGGGTTCGTGGCGAGCGCTTCCATTATTTCGACACCGGTATCAAGCGCCTGATCATCGAACTGGAACTGGACGACGTGGCGATATTCCTGGTCCATCTGAGCCTGAAGTTCCGCCATCGGCAGTACCAACTGCGCCATTTATACGACCTGATCCGCCGCTCGCCCAAACCCGTCATCGTCGCCGGCGATTTCAACACCTACTGGGGTGACGATGAAATCTACCTTTTCCGACAAGCCGCCGGCCTGAGCAACGCCAACGTGCGGGGTTTACCGTCCTATCCGAGTCGCGGCCCGCGCAAGGAAATCGACTTCATCCTGCACTGCGACCGGATCAGCATCGATCACTTCGAGATACCGGACGTGCGATTATCCGATCATCTGCCGCTGATCTGCGATTTCACCGTGCACCCGCGGGCGCCAACGGGGTAGGAAAATGCTCGCCGACGTCTACTGGAGAATCGAACACGACGAGGGCCGGATCGATCACCTGGTGTTCGACACACCCGGCGCTTCGGTCAATGTGCTCTCCCGCCCGGCAATTGCCGAGCTTGGCGCGCGCCTCGATGAATTGATGGCGAACCGGCCGGTCGGGCTGATCGTACGCTCTGCCAAGAAGAGCGGCTTCATCGCCGGCGCGGACATCAAGGAGTTCACGGCCATCCGTGATCCGGCAGAGGGCATCGAGTTGGTGCGTGCCGGCCAGATCGCTCTGCAGCGGCTCGAGGACCTGCCGTTCCCGACGGTGGCCGCGATCCACGGCTTCGCGCTCGGCGGCGGACTCGAACTCGCGCTCGCGTGCACCTACCGGATCGGCACGCCCGACGGCAGGCTGGCTCTCGGACTGCCTGAAGTGCGTCTCGGCATCCATCCGGGCTTCGGCGGTACCGTACGCTCGGTCCGCCTGATCGGTGTGCGCGCGGCCATGCAATTGATGCTCCAAGGCAAGCCGTTCGGCGCCGAACGCGCGCTATCGGCCGGGCTGATCGACCGTACGGCCGGCTCGGAGCAATTGCTCGCCGGCGCGAAGGAACTGCTGATGGGGCGGCCACCGCGCCGATCATCGCCGGTGCTCGACAAGCTGCTCGGCCGGCGGCCCATGCGAAGCTTGCTCGCCTCGCGGCTGCGCAGCTCGCTCGTGGCGAAGATCGATCCGTCCCACTATCCGGCGCCCTTCGCGATCGTCGAACTCTGGCGCCGCCACGGCGCCGCCGTGCCCGGCGCCTACCTCGCCGAGGCCCATTCGCTCGGCGAATTGATGTGCTCGACTTCCTCGCGAAACCTCGTGCGCATGTTCCTGTTACAGGATCGATTGAAAGGCCTCGGCGGCAAGCCGAAGGTGGATTTCAAGCATCTGCACGTGATCGGTGCAGGACTCATGGGTGCCGACATCGCCGCGTTGGCGGCCTCGCGCGGCCTCAAGGTGACCCTGCAGGAACACAAGGCCGCATCGCTCGACGCGGCGCTTGCACGCGCCAGGGCGTTCCTCGATAAGCGCAGCGCGACCGCCGAGGCCGCAGCCGAGGCAATGACGCGCCTGCGGGCGGATGTCGGCGGTGCAGGCGCCGCGGACGCGGATGTCGTGATCGAAGCCATCCCCGAGGACCTCGATGCCAAGCGTGCGCTATACGCCGACATCGAAACGCGTCTGAAGCCGGGCGCGCTCCTGGCAAGCAACACCTCGAGCCTCACGATCGAGACGCTTGCCGCGAAGCTCGCCGATCCGACCCGCCTGGTCGGCATGCATTTCTTCAATCCGGCGACGCAAATGCAACTGGTGGAGATCGTCCAGGGCGAGCGCACACAGCCACAGATCGCGCTAAACGCCATGGCCTTCGCGCGCAAACTCGACAAGTTGCCGCTGCCGTGCCGAAGCGCACCGGGCTTTGTCGTCAATCGCGTGCTGCTTCCGTACATCAACGAGGCCCTGTTCGCCTGCGAGGAAGGCATACCGCCGGATACGATCGACGCGGTCGGCACGGCCTTCGGCATGCCCGTGGGTCCGATCGAACTCGCCGATCGAATCGGTCTGGACGTGGCGTTGCAGGTCGGTGGCGTCATCGCCCGCGCCTTCGGCCGGCGGGTACCCGCGAACCTCGCGCGGCTGGTCGATCAGGGCAAATTCGGCCGCAAGAGCGGCCAGGGCTTTTACTCCTGGCGCAACGACAAGCCACTGCGCCTCGCCAACGCGATGCCGGGTTCGCCGCCGGACCTGGAAGATCGCTTGATCCTGCCGATGTTGAACGCAGCGGCGGCGGTCCTGCGCGAAGGCATCGTTGCCGATGCCGAACTGCTCGATGCCGGCGTGGTCTTTGCAACCGGATTCGCGCCTTTTCGCGGCGGCCCGCTGCGCTACGCGGCTGACCGCGGTATCGACGGGGTTCGGCGTCGGCTCGCGCAGCTCGCCGAAATATACGGAACACGGTTTGCCCCCGATCCGTACTGGCATACGCTGGCGATGTGACGCAGACGACACCTCGACCACAGACCACATGTGGTACCATTTGCACAGAAAATCATGGACTTGAAACGCGCAATGCGGCGATGACCCTCGATGGATGAGATACCGGTCGATCTAGCCTTGCTGAAGAGCTTCTCGCCACTCGACGGACTGAAGGCGGAGAACTTGCACGCGCTTGCCCGCAAAACCCAGGTCCGCTCGCTCGACGCCGGCCGGGTGCTGTTCAAGGAGGGCGACACCGACAAGCGGACGTTTTATCTCGTTTCCGGCAAGATCGAATATCGCGCCGGTGAACGTGTGGTGGGTAACGTCGCCGCCCGCACGCCGGAGGCACGAACCGCGCTGGTTCCGGGTCTGCCGCGCAAATTCACGGCGCGCGCATTGACCGATGTCGAGTACATCATGATCGACAGTGATCTGCTCGACGTGCTGCTCACCTGGGATCAAACCGGCCAGTACGAAGTCTCGGAACTGAGCGCCGGAAGCCTCGGCGACGAAGGCGACTGGATGACGACCTTGCTGCAGACCAAGGCGTTTCACCGCATTCCGCCGGCGAACATCCAGGCGATCTTCATGCGCATGCAGCGCATCCAGTACCGTGCCGGCGATGTCGTCATAAAACAGGGCACGGAAGGCGATTACTTCTACGTCGTGATCGCCGGAAAATGCACGGTCACCCGGGAAACACCGCTCAACAAGGAGGGCATCAAGCTCGCCGAGCTCGGGCCTGGCGACAGCTTCGGCGAGGAAGCGCTGATCGCGGAGGCCAAGCGCAACGCGACCGTGGTGATGGCGAGCGACGGCACCTTGATGCGTCTCGGCAAACAGGATTTCCAAACCCTGCTGAACGAGCCCTTGCTGCAATGGGTGGACCGCGAACAGGCCGGAGAAATCATCGCCAAGGGTGGCAAGTGGCTGGACGTCAGGCTGCCAAGCGAGTTCCAAAATTTCCGCATCGACGATGCGATCAACATTCCGCTGTATTTCATCCGCCTGAAGCTCAACGCTCTCGACAAGAACGTCCATTACGTCGTGTGCTGCGACACCGGCAGGCGCAGTTCGGCCGCGGCCTACATCCTCTGCGAGCGGGGATTCGACGCCTATGTATTGCGCGGCGGTCTCTCGGGCGGCGAAGCGGCGCGTCCGAGCTGATCCTGACCGACGGGGAGGAACGCCCCCGCCGCCTACATCGTATGGGTGGGTTT
>JABEVI010000030.1 GCA_013044085.1 Steroidobacteraceae bacterium | reverse complement strand
CCCGGCCGGCGTACCGACCGGGCGGCGGTTATGCGGGAACCGAGACGATTCTGTCGACCTCGCGGCGCTGGCCGAAGATCTGGGTCTTCGCCTTCATCCGCTACGACACGCTCTCCGGCGCGAGTTTCGCCGCGAGTCCGCTGGTTCGCAGCCGCAGTTACTTCCTCGGAGGTGTCGGATTCGCCTGGATGATCGCGGTCTCAGATCGCCGCGTGTCGGACGCCGATTGAAGAGCTTCGATGCGTAGCGCGAGCCTCGGTCGCACAAGATCGTCACGACCATGTGACCGGGTCGGAGAGCCGTGGCCACGCGGATCGCCGCCGCCGCCCGCTCGTTTAGCGGGCGGCCATGCGTTCCGGCATCAGTAAACGCTCGGCGATGCGCTCGACGCTGTGGCGAACGAGGGGGCAGTTGAGCAGATGCGAATCGTTTAGCCAGCGCGGATCGGGGTAATAGGCGAATATCATCTGCCCGTCCTTGAGGCTGTCGATGACGCGTCCGGCCACGCGGGTGCTGACCGCCGGGCAACCCCAGCTGCGTCCGATGCGGCCTTCGCGCTGCGCGAACCGGTGGCTGACATATCGGGCGCCGTGGATGACGACGGCGCGCGCCAAGGCGTTGTCGTTGAAACCCGGATCGAGGCCCTGCAGGCGCAGTGAGTAGCCGTTGTCCCCTTGGTAGGTGCGCAAGCCCCGGTACAGACCCAGACTCGACTCCAAGCTGCCATCCCGATTGGAAAAACGCCTGGCATGGTCACCGCCGGAATTGCGGCCGTGAGCGACGAGTTCGTGCATCAGCAGGCGCGGCCGGCGCAAATTGAAAATCCACAGCCGGCGCTGTGTCGAAGGACGTGAATAGTCGATCAGCGCGAGGCGGTTCGCCGTGGGCATGTGGTGTGCGCTCGCACAACGCATCGCATCCAGAGCAAGCCTGATGGCGAGGGGATTTGCATCAGGCGCGATCCGGGCAAGGCTTCGCCAGGAGGGCAGATCGGTCGCTGTGGCGAGCGAAGCCCCCATGAACAGGGCCACGCCCAGCAAGGCGGCCGACAGGCGGTGGATGGGCGCGAGCATCGGTGGATGGTAGCCGGTGGCGGCGCCAAAGTCCTTGATGCAGCGCGGCGATGCGCTGGCCGCCCTGAGCGGCGGCGCGCAACCCTAGTGCCGTGCCTGCTTCTTTTCGCGCTTGGCGGCGCGTTTCTCCTCCATCGTCTTGGCCGGTTTCTTCTTTTCCTCTTTTTTCCGGTCCATCCCCTTGCCCATGGCGCCTCTCCTGTGTGGTGCGGAATCCGTTATTGAAGATTGTCGGTGCTCTCGATGAACTGCGCGGCATTGTCGTGCAGCTTCTTCAATGCCGGCACGTGCACATACACCATGTGGCCGGAATTGTAATATTTCATTTGCAGGTGATCCTGCAGGTTCTTCGGAATCTGCAGGTGGTTCATGGTGTAAACCGTGGCGAAGTACGGCGTCGCCAGGTCGAAATAGCCGCTGTTCACCAGCACCCGCAGGTCCGGGTTGTATTTCATGGCCTCCGCCAGGTCCACGGCCACGTTCAGGGTGCCGGGCCAGGTCTGGCCGGTGGTCGGATTCTTGTGCTTCCAATTCCAATGCAAGTTGTGCTGAATTTCCGGGATGTAATGGTGGTTGCGACCGAACTTCAGGGTGTCGTGGGCGTAGTCGTTGAAGGCCGATACGTACGCGGAACTGATGGCCGCCGCCTGAGGATCGTATTGCGCCACCTCACTCAGGGGATCCATGCTCGGAGCGGCGAAGCGCGCATCCAGCCGGCCGGTCGTCAGATCCTGGCTGCCGAGCAGTTGATGTTCGAATTCGCTGGCGGTGACGCGTAAATTGGCCTTTTCGATGTAGGCGGTGCTCAGGCCGGTGAATTCATGCAGCTTGCCGGCCACCGCAGCGAACTGCGCCGGGCTCAAGGTGCTGCCCTCGGCCAGCGCCCTGGCGTAGCCATTGATCGCGAAGTGCTGGACCTGTTGCAGCAGCGGTTGAAGCTGCGCGGGCTGGTTCGGCAACACATGGTGGTACCAGGCCACCGCCGCGTAGCTAGGCAGGAACAGCTCGTAGGGCAGGTCGTTGCCGGCATTGAAGCTTGCGGTTTGGAAGTCGAGGATGGACGAGAGAAGGATGACGCCGTTCAAATCCATGTCGTCATGATATTGAAGGTAGTTCACGAGCGCCGCGGAGCGCGGTGTGCCGTAGCTCTCTCCGAACAGGTACTTGGGCGAATTCCAGCGTCCGTTCTCGCTCAGGTAGCGGCCGATGAACTGGGAGAACGACTTTACGTCGGCGTCCACGCCGTAGAAGTCCTTCGGCTTGCCGGCGCCGCCGTGATGCTTGTCGATGATGCGGCTGTATCCGGTGCCCATCGCATCGACGAAGACTTCATCCGTGACGTCCAACAAACTGTACTGGTTGTTCACCAGTTGATACGGGGCGGCCGGTGTGTGGGTGTGGTCCGCGGTCACCACCCGATGCGGGCCGAAGGCCCCCATGTGCAGCCACACCGAGGAAGAGCCCGGGCCGCCGTTGTAGAAGAAGGTCACGGGCCGCCGGCTCTCGTTCTTGACGCCCCGCCGGGTGTAGGCGACGTAGAACATGCTGCCGGTCGGCTTGCCCTTGGCATTCTTCAGGATGATGGTGCCCGCGGTGGCCGTGTAGTCGATGCGTTTGCCCTCGACCGTCACACTGCCCTCGGTCACGGACTTGCGCTCCTTCGGGGCGCTCGCTTTCGCGGGGGCAGCGGCCTTGCCGGCCGGCTTGTCGGCGGCGGCAGCCGATAATCCACAGGTCGCAAGCGCAAGAACACACACCGCGGTCAGATATTTGTTCACCTTACTTCCTCGCAGCTGTTTTTGTTTGCAATTCCCAAGGTCGAAGCCGACCCCGTCTCCGCCGGTGGCGCCCGCCGTCGGCGCCTCAAGCGCGCTGGGTCTCACGGCTGTCGGCGCGGCTAACCCACAACGCGCCGAGAGTGCACAGCGCCCCGGTCAGCAGATAGATCCCAACATAGCCGACACCGATGTAATAGGCCAGCGCAAGCGCGACGAGCGGCGCGAAAGCGGCGCCGATCAGCCAGCTTAAATCCGAGGTGATCAGGGCGCCCGAATAGCGGAAATAGCTGCGGAAGCCGGAATTGACGGCGCCCGCCGACTGGGCGTGCGAAAACCCGAGGAGCGCAAAGCCGAGGATGATGAACACATAGCCGCCAATGGTGCTGCCGGACAGCAGCACCGGCATCCAGCCGCTGTAGATCGCGATCGCCACGGCGAAGATCGCCAGCGTGCTGCGTCGGCCGATGCGGTCGGCGATCACTCCGGAGAGGATCATGCAGGGTATGGCGACCACGGCGCCGATGATCTGCACGATCAGAAAGGTATTGGTCGACTGCCTGGTGAACAGCAGCGCCCAGGAAAGCGCAAAGATCGTGACCAGGTGGAACAGCGCGTAGCTGGCGAGCGGTGCAAATGCGCCGAGCGCGACATTGCGTCCCTGCCGGCGCAACAGTTCGCCGATCGGCGAGGGCTCGAGCGCGCGGGACTTGAGCAGCGCTGAAAACTCCGGGGTGATGACCAGGCGCAGGCGCGCAAACAAGGCGACGATGTTGATCGCAAAGGCGACGAAGAAGGGATATCGCCAGCCCCATGCGAGGAATTCGCGCGTCGAAAGGCTCATCTGCAGGTAGACGAAGAGGGCCGCGGCGACGATGAAGCCGATCGGTGCGCCGAGTTGCGGAATCATGGCGAACCAGCCGCGGCGGTTGGCCGGTGCATACAGCGCGAGCAGCGAGGGCAAGCCGTCCCAGCTGCCGCCGATCGCGAATCCCTGCCCGAACCTGAACAGGATCAGCAAGATGATGGCCTCGCGGCCCAGCGATGCGTAACCCGGGACGAACGCGATGCCGGCGGTCGTCGTGCCGAGCAGGAACAACGCGATCGTGAGCTTGCTGCCGCGGCCATAATGTTGATGAATCAGCTTGAAAAACAGCGATCCCAGCGGCCGCCCGATGAAGGCGAGGGCAAAGATCGCGAACGAATAGAACGTGCCCTGGAGCCCGCTCGCAAACGGGAAGAACACCGACGGGAAGACCAGCACGCAGGCGATGCCGAAGACGAAGAAGTCGAAGAACTCCGAGACGCGGCCGATGACGACCCCGATCGCGATGTCCGCCGCCGAGACTTGTTGATCATGGTCGCTGACGGCATGCTGAGAATTCGGCGGCGATGCATGCAGGACTGGATTCGCGTGAGTGGTCGACATAATGTTCCCGTTGGCCGGCTGTTCCAATTGACGCGATCTTAGGCCGAACGCGCGATTTGCGCACGTCGAAATCCGAGGTGCGAACGCGGACGCCGCGCAAGGTGAAGAAACCTTTAATCGTCAGGCGTGGATCCGATCCGTATAATGCCGGCACCTCAAATCCCGCCGACACATCCGCCTATGTCCCTCAAATCGCTCCGTGGCTTGTTGCTTGCTCCCTTGGCGCTGATGTTGAGCGGCTGCAATCTGGTCTTGTTGCATCCTGCGGGCGTCGTGGCGGTGCGGCAACGCAACTTGATGATCGCCTCGGTCGCGCTGATGCTGCTGATCATCGTGCCGGTGCTGATCGCCGTCGCGGTTATCGCCTGGCGTTACCGCGCCTCGGCGCATAACCCCGATTACGCCCCGGAATGGGAGCATTCCACGAAGCTCGAGCTCGTCGTTTGGGCCGCACCGCTGCTGATCATCATCGCGCTCGGCGCCATGACGTGGATCGGCACCCATCAGCTGGACCCCTACCGACCCGTCGAGCGGATCGATGCGACTCATCGCGTTCCGGCCGGGCTCGCGCCGCTGCGTGTCGAGGTGGTGTCGCTGAATTGGAAATGGCTGTTTTTCTACCCGGATTACGGCATCGCGACCGTCAATGAGCTGGCCGCGCCGGTCGACACGCCGATCGATTTCAAGCTGACATCGCCGAGCACGATGAATTCGTTCTTCGTTCCGGCGCTGGCCGGCCAGATCTACACCATGCCGGGAATGCAGACGGTCTTGCACGCGCTGATCAACAAGCCGGGCAACTACAAGGGCTTCTCGGCCAATTTCAGCGGCTCCGGTTTCACCGACATGCGGTTTCGATTCCTTGGGATGAGCGCCGCAGATTTCGCGAACTGGGTCTCCGGCATCAAGGCCGGCGGCGGCAATCTCGACCGCCGGACCTATGATGCGCTCGCGAAGCCGAGCAAGGCCGAGCCGGTGCACCGCTACGCGAGCTATGCGCGCGGGCTTTATTCGCGAATTCTCAACCACTGCGTGGATCCGGGGCAGATGTGCATGGGCCGGATGATGGCCATCGACGCTCACGGAGGGCGCCCCCTCGGCCAAGGCGGCATGGACATGGGCGCCGGCGCGCCGCGCTGATTCAATCTTGGAAGGTTAGGACGATGCACGACCGTTCCGCGTTGCTCAATTTCATCTTCGGGCGCCTGACCTGGAGCTCGATCCCCTACGACAACCCGATCATCGTCGGTACGTTCCTCGTGGTGGCGACGCTCGGCATCGCGCTGCTCGGCGCGGTGACCTATCACGGCAAATGGGGTTATCTGTGGCGTGAGTGGTTCACGAGCATCGATCACAAGAAGATCGGCATCATGTACGTCATCCTGGCGATCGTGATGATGCTGCGTGGATTCGCCGACGCGCTCATGATGCGCGCGCAGCAGGCGATCGCCTTCGGCAGCAACATGGGCTATCTGCCGCCGCACCACTACGACCAGATTTTCACGGCGCACGGCTCCATCATGATCTTCTTCGTGGCGATGCCGTTCATCGTCGGGCTCATGAACTATGCGATGCCGCTGCAGATCGGCGCGCGCGACGTGGCGTTTCCATTCCTGAACAACTTCAGCTTCTGGATGACGGTGGCCGGCGCGGTGTTGTTCATGATGTCGCTGTTCATCGGCGACTTTGCGAGGACCGGCTGGCTCGGCTATCCGCCGGTTTCCGAATTGTCGCAAAGCCCCGGGGTCGGCGTCGATTACTACATATGGGGCCTGCAAATAGCCGGCGTCGGCACGCTCTTGTCGGGTATCAACATGGTCGTGACCATCCTCAAGATGCGCGCGCCGGGCATGACCCTGATGAAGATGCCGATCTTCACGTGGACGGCGCTTTGCACCAATGCACTGATCGTCGCGGCCTTCCCGATTCTCACCGCATCGCTTGCCCTGCTGTCGCTCGATCGCTACCTGGGTACGCACTTCTTCACCACCGCTCTTGGCGGCAACGTCATGATGTACATCAACCTGATCTGGGTTTGGGGACATCCGGAGGTCTACATCCTCATCCTGCCGATGTTCGGTGTGTACTCGGAAATCGTCGCGACGTTCTCTGGCAAGCGCCTGTTCGGCTACTCGTCGATGGTGTACGCGACGGTCGCGATCATGATCCTCTCCTACCTGGTCTGGCTGCACCACTTCTTCACCATGGGATCCGGCGCGGACGTCAATTCCTTCTTCGCCCTGACGACGATGATCATCTCGATTCCGACCGGCGTGAAGATCTTCAACTGGCTGTTCACGATGTATCGCGGCCGCATCCGCTTCGACGTGCCGATGCTGTGGGCGCTTGGATTCCTGTTCACGTTCACGATCGGCGGCATGACCGGCGTGATGCTGTCGGTCGCTCCGGCGGATTTTCTGCTGCACAACAGCCTGTTCGTCGTCGCGCACTTCCATAACGTGATCATCGGCGGCGTGGTGTTCGGCGCGTTCGCGGGCGTGAACTACTGGTTTCCCAAGGCGTTCGGCTTCCGCCTCGACCCGTTCTGGGGAAAGCTGTCGTTTTGGTTCTGGCTGGTGGGCTTCTGGGTGGCGTTCACGCCGCTGTACGTGCTCGGCCTGATGGGCGTGACCCGGCGTCTGAGCCACTTCACCGACCCGAGCCTGCAAATCTGGTTCCAAATCGCCGCGGT
>JABEVI010000191.1 GCA_013044085.1 Steroidobacteraceae bacterium | reverse complement strand
TTTCGAACACCGGCGCTTCGGCACCGCGGCACCGCTCGATTTGCGCTCGATCAGACCCTGGTGGCAAATCGTCACGGCCGCCGGCGAGACCTACACGATTCTCGTCGTGCCGCGACGACCCAGCCTGTTCGGCGCGCTCGCCATGCCCGGCATACCGCCGACGGTGCTGGCGATCGCCTTGATCGTGAGCGCGCTGGCGAGCGGCTGGCTCGCCCGCCATCTGTCCGCGCCGATCCGCAGGATTCAGGAAGGCGCGCGTGCCCTCGCGACGGAGAATCTCGACGTGCGCGTCAGCGCCGGCCTCGAGGGTCGCAGGGACGAACTGGCGGTGCTCGCGCGCGATTTCGACGCCATGGCCGAGCAACTGCGCGCGACCCGCACGGCGAGGACGCGTTTGTTGCGCGACATATCGCATGAGCTGCGATCCCCGCTCGCGCGGCTGCGCGTCGCGGTCGCGCTCGCCCGCCAGCCACAGGCGGATCAAGGCCGCCAGATCGACCGGATGGAGCGCGAGATCGAGCGGCTCGACGAACTGATCGGCCAGGTGCTGAAGCTCGCGCGCCTGCAAGGCCCGGTGCCGCGCATCGACCTAGAACCGGTTGCGATCGACGAGCTTCTCGAGGAGGTCGTCCACGACGCGAACTTCGAGGCGGCCGCGAAGGGCTGCACCGTCAGGCTCGAGGGCCACTCGCTGCTCACGATCTCGGCGAATCGCGAGTTGTTGCGCAGCGCGATCGAGAACGTGCTGCGCAACGCAGTGCGCTACAGTCCGCAGGGCGCCGGCGTCGCGGTCGCCATCGAGAACACCGGCAAGGCCGCGCGCATCGCGATACGCGACCGGGGCCCGGGCGTACCGAGCGCGGATCTGGCGCGGATCTTCGAGCCGTTCTATCGCATCGCCGAGTCGCGCGACCGCGACAGCGGCGGCGAGGGCATAGGCCTTGCGATCACGGCGCAGGTGCTCAAGGCGCACGGCGGCAGGGCCCGGGCGCGCAACCTGCCGGAAGGCGGCCTCGAAGTCATGCTCGATCTGCCGACACGGGTGCCCGAGACGACACCCCCCTCGAACATTTAGACTGTCGGCGCGCCGCCCTCGGCGCGAGGAGAGCCTGCGGTGAGCTTGTACACGGAAGCCTGTCAATACATTCCCGGCGGCGTGAATTCTCCGGTGCGCGCCTTCCGCGGCGTCGGCGGCGAGCCGGTCTTCTTTGCCCGCGCGGCCGGTTCGCGGGCGTTCGCCGCCGACGGCCGGGAATTCATCGACTACGTCGGTTCCTGGGGCCCGATGATCCTGGGCCACGCCCACCCCGAGGTCATCGGCGCCGTGCAGCGTACCGCGGCGGACGGCCTGAGCTTCGGAGCGCCGTGCGAACTCGAGACGCGGCTTGCGCGCAAGCTCGTCGAGACGATGCCGGCGATCGAACTGGTGCGCTTCGTCAGCTCCGGCACCGAGGCGACGATGAGCGCGATCCGGCTCGCGCGCGGCTTCACGGGCCGCGAGACGATCGTGAAGTTCGAGGGCTGCTACCACGGCCACTCCGACTCGCTGCTGATCAAGGCCGGCTCGGGCGCCTTGACGCTCGGCGTGCCGACCTCGCCCGGCGTGCCCCGGGCCCTCGCGCAGCACACGGTCACGCTGCCCTACAACGATGCGGACACGGTCCGCAACGCCTTTCGCGAGCTCGGCGAGCGCGTCGCCTGCGTGATCGTCGAGCCGATCGCGGGCAACATGAACTGCGTCCCCCCGGCCCCGGGTTTTCTCGAGACACTGCGCGCCGAATGCGACCGCACCGGCGCGCTCTTGATCTTCGACGAGGTGATGACCGGATTTCGCGTCGCGCTCGGCGGCGCGCAGTCCCTGTACGGAATACGGCCGGACCTGACGACGCTCGGCAAGATCATCGGGGGTGGCATGCCGGTCGGCGCGTTCGGCGGGCGTCGCGACGTGATGCAGCAGCTCGCGCCGCTCGGGCCCGTCTATCAGGCCGGCACCTTGTCGGGCAACCCGGTGTCGATGGCCGCTGGGCTCGCGACGCTCGAGCTCGTCTCGGCGCCGGGGTTTCACCAGCGCCTCGGGGCAACGACCGCGCGGCTCGTCGAGGGACTCGCGCGCGTCGCGCGCCGCGCCGGCGTACCGTTCGCGACCAACCACGTCTGCGGCATGTTCGGCCTGTTCTTCACGCCCGAAATGCGCGTCGACTCCTACGCGAAGGTGTCGGCCTGCGACACGGCCCGTTTCGCCCGGTTTTTCCATCGCATGCTGGCCGCGGGGGTTTATTTGGCGCCGTCGGCGTTCGAGGCCGGCTTCGTCAGCGCGGCGCACACCGACGCTGACCTCGAGGCGACCTTCGCCGCGGCCGAACGCGCGTTCGCGGACTGAGGGGGCGGCCCGCCATGCGTGCATTCGCCTGGTTTTTCGGCGCCGTGGTGCTCGCGCTGCTGATCGGCGCCTGCGCGGCCTACCCCGCATACTGGCTGGTCGGCGGCATCGGCCACTGGGCGTTCCACCGCGTCGCCGAGCGCGTCGCGATGCTCGCGCTCGCCGGCGAACTCGTCTGGCTGTGCCGCCGCCTCGATCTGCGCCACAAGGCGGATTTCGGCTACGGCCTCGCACGCCGCCGCTTCCTGCTGCAGGCGCTTCTCTGGGGCGCGATCGGCATCCTCAGCGCCGCTCTCGGGGCCGGCTTCCTGCTCGGGGCGAAGCTGCGCATCCTCGCGCCGGGTTTCACGCCTTCGGCGGCGGCATTCACCCGCATCTTCCTGATGGGCCTGTCCTCAGGGCTTGCGGTCGCGCTCATCGAGGAGACGGTCATGCGCGGCGCGATGCACACCGCGATTCAGCGCGAATCGGGCCCCTGGACGGCGGCGCTGTTGACCGCACCGCTGTTCGCGGTGCTGCACTTCTTCGCGAACCCGAGCCTGCCGCACGCAGGTCTCGCGTGGTACAGCGGCTTTCAGTTGCTGCTGCGCTCCTTCGTGCCGCTCGCGCACCCGGCGCTGGTGCTCGATTCATTCCTGTCATGGCTCGCGGTCGGGCTGATCCTGAGCCTGGCGCGGGTGCTCACGGGCAATATCGCCGTATCGATCGGCCTGCACGCCGGCTGGGTCGTCGTGCTGCGCATGCTGCAGCTCGCCACGGTGCGCAATGCGGCCACCGCACAGTCGATCTGGGTCGGAAAATTCGACGGCATCCTCGGCTATTGGGTGCTGCCATGGAGCCTCGCGATCGCGCTCGCGCTCTGGAGCTCGCGCCGCTACTGGGTGCCGTTCGCGACCGGCGACGCGGAACACGCGCCGGCATCCTGAGGAGCGGTCAGTGCCCGCGGCCGGCGCGCAGCTGCGCGAGCAGCTTCTCATGCAGTCCGCCGAAGCCGCCGTTGCTCATGATCAGCACGTGATCGCCCGCGCGCGCGACGGCGGCGAGGTCCGTGGCAAGCACCTCGACGCTTGCCGCGAAGTGCGCGCCGTCGCCGAGCGCGGCGACGGCGCCGCGTAAATCCCAGCCAAGATCGGCCGGCGTAAAGAACCAGGTCTGATCGGCCGCCGCAACCGCGGCGGCGAGTTCGGCGCGATGCACGCCGCGCTTCATCGTGTTCGAACGCGGCTCGATGACCGCCAGTATGCGCTCACGTCCGACCCGCGCACGCAAGCCCGCGAGCGTCGTGGCGATCGCGGTCGGGTGGTGCGCGAAGTCATCATAGACTGTGATGCCGCCGACGCGGCCGCGGATTTCCATGCGGCGCTTGACGCCGCGGAAGGAGCCGAGCGCCTCGATGGCCCTTTCGGGGGCGACGCCGGCGTGCTGCGCGGCGGCGATCGCCGCCAGCGCGTTCAGCACATTGTGCCGGCCGATCAGCGTCCATTCGACCCGGCCGATCGCACGCTCGCGCCAGAGCACGTCGAACCGCTCACCGGCGCCACCATCCTCGAGCCGCGCGCTCCACTCGGCGTCGGTCCCGGCGATGGCGAATCTCGCCGTGGGCGTCCAACAGCCCTGCGCCAGGGTGTCGGCGAGGTTGCGATCCTCGCCGTTGACGACCACCCGTCCGGCGGCGGGCACGGTGCGCAGCAGCTGGTTGAACTGCCGTTTGATCGCGTCCAGATCCGGATAGATGTCGGCGTGGTCATATTCGAGGTTGTTGAGAATCGCGGTGCGGGGTCGGTAATGCAGGAACTTCGCGCGCTTGTCGAAGAACGCGGTGTCGTACTCGTCCGCCTCGATCACGAAGAACGGGGCTGCGCCGAGCCGGGCGGTGCTGGTGAAGTTCGCCGCCACGCCGCCGATCAGGAACCCCGGCGACAGGCCCGCGACGTCGAGGATCCAGGCGAGCATGCCGGTGGTCGTCGTCTTGCCGTGGGTGCCGGCGACCGCGAGCACGTGCCGTCCCCGCAACACCTGTGTCGACAGCCACTCGGGGCCCGAGGTATAGACGAGGCCGCGGTCGAGCATCGCCTCGATGACCGGCAGACCGCGGCTGAGCGCGTTGCCGACGACGATGACGTCCGGATTCAGGTCGAGCTGCCCCGCCTCGTAACCCTCGATCACCTCGATGCCGAGGCTCGCAAGCTGCGTGCTCATCGGCGGATACAAATTGCGGTCCGAGCCCGTGACCCGGTGACCGGCGCTGCGGGCGATCGCCGCGATGCCGCCCATGAACGTACCGCCGACACCCAGAATATGCACGTGCATCGTCAATTTTCCGCGGTCAGTTCGTTCATAATCCGAAGATCAAGATTGTACACGTGGAAGCGGACGATGCCCGAGGCGAGTTGGATCGATGAGGAGCGCGGTGTCGGCGAACTCGCGCAGCGCCTGCCGGCGCACGAGCGCATCGCCTTGGACACCGAGTTTCTGCGCGAACGCACGTTCTTCGCGCGCCTGTGCGTGCTGCAGATCGCCGCCGGCGAGGGGATCTGGTGCGTGGACGCGATCGCGACCCCGCTCGCGCCGCTCGTGCCGGTGTTGGGCTCCTCGACGACGACCAAGCTGCTGCACGCCGCGCGCCAGGATCTGGAGGTACTCTATCTGTCGAGCCGCTGCGTCGTGGCGCCGGTGTTCGACACCCAGGTCGCCGCCGCCTGCGCCGGTTTCAAGCCGCAGATCGGCTATGCCGATCTGGTGGACACGCTGCTCGGTGTGAAACTCGAAAAGGCCCACACCCGCGCCGACTGGTCGAAGCGGCCGCTGAGCCGCGAGCAACTCGCTTATGCGGCCGACGACGTCCGCTACCTCGAACCGGTTGCGCGGGCCCTCGAGGATCGGCTGCGCGAACTGGACCGCGAACACTGGGTGCGCGAGGACTGCGCGGCGCTCACCGATGCGCGCCGCTTCGAGCCGGACCCCGACACGGCCTGGGAGCGGCTGCGCGGGATCGCGCAGCTCGCCCCGCGCGCGCGCGCGAGGGCCAAGCTGATCGCCGCCTGGCGCGAACGGCTAGCCCGCGAACGCGATCTGCCGCGCTCGTGGATCCTGCCCGATGCGGCCGTCTTCGAGATCGCGCACGCCACGCCGCAGACGGCCGCGGATCTGTCGGCCCTGCGCGCGATGCCGCCCAATTTCAACGCCCGTTTCGCCGAGGACTTGCTGGACACTCTGCGCGATCAGGCGCCGCGCGAGCCGCCGGCCCCCGAGCCGGAGCCTGACGGGCGTCCCACGGACGCGCAAAAGGCCGCGGCCGAACGCATGATCCGGGCGGTCGATGCACGCGCCGCCGAACTCGGCGTAAGCGCCGAGATCCTCGCAACCCGCGGCCAGATCAAGGCGCTGGCGATGGGCTCGCGGCAGATCGACGCGCTTGCCGGTTGGCGCCGCGAGGTGATCGGTGAACGACTGCTCGCGCTGCTCGACTAGACGCGGCCGTCGCGAACCGGCTCAACGGCCCTGTTCGACCGCGCGCCGCAAATCAGCGAACACGGTGTTCTTGTCGGCGTCGGCCTCGACGACGCGCAGCATGCCGTTGTCCGAATAATGCTGGATCAGCGGCTTGGTCTGCGCCTCGTAGACCTCGAGGCGCTTGCCGATCACCTCTTCCCGGTCATCGGGCCGCTGCAGAAGATTCGGCCGATCAGCGCAGCGCTCGCAAGGCGGCGCGGTTCCGGGAGGCGAGGTGATGATATTGAAGACCCGGCCGCAATCGGCACACACGCGGCGCCCGGTCAGGCGTTTGAACA
>JABEVI010000190.1 GCA_013044085.1 Steroidobacteraceae bacterium | reverse complement strand
CCTGGTTCGAAGCCAGGTGCTCTATCCAGCTGAGCTACGGGCGCATGAGACCGCGCATTCTGCCAGCCAGAACACCGCCTCACAACCGACCGGGCATTTCAGCCATTCCCGCCACGGCGCCACGACCTGCCGCACTAGCAGACCGCCGCCCTCGGCCTCCCTCCGCCGCCACCCGACGACCGCGCCGTCTTAATAATCAATAAGTTACGATTTTCCTCTGCGATGCTGGCCGCCGCGCCCCGTAAAGCCGTAAGATTCGAGGCTCTTCGACTATAAATAAGAGGAATCTCGATGAAGCCTTGGATCCCCCTTTCGCTCTCGTTGTTTCTTGGCGTTGCGGCTCATGCCGGCACTTCATGCGTCTACCCACACGCGCCGACCTCGACACCGGACGGCAATTCCGCGACGCTCGCGCAGATGATCGCGGCGAAGCACCAATACGATCAGTACAACACCGATATGAACTCGTATCTGGCCTGTCTAAAGCTCAAGAGTGATGCGTTGACGCCGAGTGATCCATCGAAGCTGAAACCGGCTCAGCTGAAAAAGATCGCTGCCGAGCAAAGCATGTACGTGCAGAAGAACAACGCCGCCGTGGACGATGTGAAGGCGAACGTTGGTCGCTTCAATGACCAGCTCAAGATATATTTGGCGAAACACAAGAAGAAATAGTGACCCCGCCGCGCGGCGGAGTCTCTCCGCCGCGCACCTCGACCATGCCGACGACCGAGTTGATAACGCCTCTGCTGGCTGAGAAAGCGATCAACTCGCGGCTGACGTGCATGCCGATCGAGTCGTTGCCGTTGACACAATGCGTCGGCGGCACCTTGCGCGAAAACATCTATGCGGAACGCGATCAACCCCCGTTCGATCGAGTCACGATGGACGGAATTGCTGGCGACAGCGAGACGTGGCGGCACGGAGTCCGGCGATTCGCCATCCAGGCGACCCAAGCGGCCGGAGCGGCGCCGCTGACGCTAGCGCACAAGGACCGCGTCATCGAGGTCATGACCGGCGCCATGCTGCCAATCGGCTGCGACTGCGTCGTACCCATCGAACAGGTGGTTCTCACGGACGGCTATGCGACACTGCAGACGACGGCCGTCATGACCGCATATCACAACGTTCATCGGCGCGGCACCGACAGCCGGCAAGGCTCCCTGCTGCTGTCATCCGGCACCTCATTGCGCGCACCCGAGATCGCCGTCGCGGCGTCGGCTGGCATGGCGCGAATCCGCGTCAGCAGCCAGCCGGCAATCATGGTCATATCGACCGGCGACGAACTGATCGAACCCGGCGAACCGATCGCTGACTACCAAATACGCCGCTCGAACGCCTACGCGGTTGCCGCCACGCTTCGCCAGCGCGGATTCATGCGGATCGGCGACGATCACATTCTCGACGACGAGGCCAGCCTGCGTGAGCGGCTCGCCTTGCATCTAACGACACATGAGGTGCTCGTGCTGAGCGGGGGCGTATCGATGGGACGTTTTGACCTCGTGCCGAAAGTGCTGCAACAGGTCGGCGTCCGCGAGGTATTTCACCGCATCGCACAACGCCCGGGAAAGCCGATGTGGTTCGGCGTTGGACCCTCGGGACAAGCCGTATTCGGCCTTCCCGGCAACCCCGTCTCGACGCTCGTCTGCTTGATCAGATACGTCGTGCCGGCGATATCCGCCGCGATGGGCACGAATCAAAGACCGCCGGAACGGCTGGCGCTCGCCTCACCCGTCAGCTTTCATGCACCGCTCGCGTACTTTTTGCCGGTGGCGATCGAACACGACGACTGGGGCCGGCCCTGGGCGATTCCTCGCCAACCAAACGGCTCGGGCGATTTCCTCAGTCTCGCCGACACCGATGGGTTCGTCGAATTGCCGCCGGGCCCCAATACTTACCCGAAAGGCTTCGTCACCAGCCTCTACCGCTGGTAATCTCTGCGGCATGGCAAGCGACGTCCATGATATTCGCGGGGCCGGCAACCCCCTCGACCGGCTCGGTCGACCGCTGCACGATCTGCGCATTTCCGTCATGGATCGCTGCAACTTCCGCTGTCCTTACTGCATGCCGAAGGATTCGTTCCACGAGAATTACCGCTTTCTGCGTTCACAGGAGCGCCTGTCGTTCGACGAGATCGTCCGGCTGTCGCGGCTCTTCGCAGGTCTCGGCGTGCGCAAGCTGCGGCTCACCGGTGGCGAACCGCTGTTGCGCGCGAATCTTGCCGATCTGGTCGGCGATCTCTCCGCGATTGCCGGGATCGACGACATCGCGCTGACGACCAACGGGGTTCTGCTCGGTCAACACGCGGTCGATCTGTACGCAAACGGCTTGAAACGCGTGACGGTGAGCCTCGACACCCTCGACGAGACCATCTTCAAGCGCATGAGCGGCGGCTTTGCGGCGCTCACCCAGGTTCTCGAGGGCATTGAGGCCGCGATATCCGCGGGTCTCGAGCCGGTCAAGGTGAACGCGGTCATCGAGCGCGGGGTCAACGACCATGCCGCACTCGACCTCCTCGAACGATTCCGAGGGCGGCCGGTGATCGTACGCTTCGTTGAATTCATGGACGTTGGCAACCGCAATGCCTGGCGCCCGGACATGGTGGTGCCATCGCGCGAGTTGGTCACGCGCATTCACGAACGCTGGCCGATCCATCCGGTTTCCGAGAATTACCGGGGTGAAGTCGCACAGCGCTGGCGGTTCGACGACGGCGCCGGCGAAATCGGCTTTATATCGTCCGTTTCCCAGCCTTTCTGCGGCGCCTGCAGCCGCGCACGACTGTCGTCCGAGGGAAGCTTCTACACCTGTCTGTTCGCAACGGACGGACTCGATCTGCGCACACCGTTACGGAGCGGAGCGGACGACGCGCAGTTGCTGAGGACGATACGAGGAGCCTGGACGGAACGCCGCGATCGCTATAGCGAACAGCGTGACGAGCTGCGCCGCAGCGATCCGATGCACCGGAAGATAGAGATGCATTACATCGGCGGATGAGCGAGGCACCGATGCCTGCCGGTGTTGATTTTTCCCATCTCGACGACGAGCAGCGTCCGACGATGGTGGACGTCTCCGCCAAGCAATCCAGCAAGCGCTCGGCGGTCGCCGAATCACACGTGATCTTCCCGCCGGCCGTGGCCGATGCCTTGCGTGGCAGCGGCTTCCGATCGGCGAAAGGCCCGGTGTTCGACACGGCGATCGTCGCCGGGGTGATGGGCGCCAAACGCACCCACGAACTGATTCCGTTCTGCCACCCGCTCGGTCTCGAGAGCTGCAAGATCTCGATCGACCTCGTTGGCAATGTCGCCGTGATCCGCTGTACGGTCGACGTCCATGGAAAAACCGGGGTCGAGATGGAGGCGTTGACGGGCGTGTCGGTCGCCGCACTGACGATCTACGACATGTGCAAGGCGCTGTCGCACGACATCGTGATCGGCGAGACACGGCTGCTCTCGAAACAGGGCGGCAAGAGCGACCATCGCATCGAGACTCCAGCATGAGCGCAGCACCCACGGTGTATGGATTGATCCTCGCCGGCGGAGCGAGCACGCGGATGCGCCACGATAAGGCCGCGCTGCGCTATGGGGGTGAAAGTCAGCTCGACAGGGCTTGTCGGCTGGTCAAACCTCACGTCGCCGAAGTATTTGTCTCGGTCCGTGCGGATCAAGTCAACGATCCGTTGCGTGCCAGCCATCCGCTGATCGTCGATGCTTTCGCCGGCGGCGGACCGATCGTCGGAATTCGTTCGGCACTGGCCAGCTCGCCGGCGAGCGCATGGCTCGTATTGGCTTGCGATTTGCCCTTGCTGACCGACGCGGTCCTCGAGCACCTGCTGCGCGCGCGCGACCCTGCCGCGCTGGCAACGGCCTATTGCAGCGCGTACGACGGACTACCCGAGCCGTTGTGCGCGATATGGGAACCCGCGGCGGGGGAAGCGTTGGCGCGCTGGCAATCGGAAGGCCGAAGCTGTCCGCGCAAATTCCTGCGCATCCATCACGCGAAGCTCGTCGATCCGGTCGACGCGCACGCACTCGACAACATCAACACGCCGGAGGAATATGCGACGGCGCGCTCCACCTTAGAGACGCCCAGCGCGCCCGAATCCATGCAGATCAAGATTCAATACTACGCACTGATGCGCGAACAAGCCGGCCGCTCGGACGAGATGCTCGAGACGGCCGCCGCAACTCCTGCGGAACTGTACCGCGAACTCGGCGAGCGCCATCGCTTTACGCTGCCACGCGAGCGACTCAAAGTCGCCGTCAACGGCGAGTTCAGCGACTGGTCGCGCGGTCTGCGATCGGGCGACGTCGTCGTCTTCATCCCACCGGTGGCAGGAGGATGAAACTCTTCTCCTTCACCACGACGCCGATCGACACGGTGGGCGCCCGCCGCGAGCTGTTCGACGGCGCCGCGGGCGGATACGTGAGCTTCGAGGGTTGGGTGCGCAACCATAACGAAGGCCTCGCGGTGCAAGGACTTGAATACGAAGCGTTCGTCGAACTCGCGATCAAAGAAGGCGAGCGCATCGTCGCCGACGCGATGCGCCGATTCCCCATCAAGGCCGCCTCCTGCGTACATCGCCTCGGCGCCTTGGGCGTCGGCGATCTGGCGGTGTGGGTCGGCGTCAGCGCCGAACATCGCGGCGAAGCCTTCGACGCTTGCCGCCATATCATCGACGAGGTCAAGCATCGCGTGCCGATCTGGAAGAAGGAGCACTATCTCAACGGCGACTCCGGCTGGGTCAACTGCGAGCGCTGCGCGAGCGCGCCGCATCACCCGCACGCACACGAGCATTCCGGCGCTCACGGCGTATCGGATTGATGGTCTCGATGGACCCTGACTACTCGCGACAGGTCGCACTGAAGGACATTGGCGCTGCAGGTCAGGAGAAACTCGCCCGCAGCCGGGTGCTGGTCGTCGGAGCCGGCGGACTCGGCAGCCCGGTCCTGCAGTATCTGGCCGGAGCCGGCGTCGGCCTGCTGTGCATCGTCGACGATGACAGCCTCGCACCCAGCAATCTGCATCGCCAGCCGCTTTATGAACTCGCGGACGCAGGCAAGGCAAAGGCCGAACTCGCCGGCACTGCGCTCGCGAAGATCAACCCAGGCGTGCGCGTCGAGACGCACTGCGAACGCTTCGGCGCCGCCAACGCGCGCGCTCTCGTGTCCGATCATGACTTGGTCATCGATTGCAGCGACAATTTCCGCACCAAGTTCCTGATCAACGACGCCGCGGTCCTCGAACATAAGCCTGCGGTGTTCGCGAGTGTTTACCAATACGAGGGACAAATCCAGGTCTACAAGCCGCAGGCCGGTCACGCCTGCCTGAGATGTTTGTGGCCGGACGCGACCATCGATGGATTGGTCGGTAACTGCGCCGAGGCGGGCGTGCTCGGCCCGGTTCCGGGCGCGTTGGGGGCGATGCAGGCGATTCTCGCCCTCGAAATCTTGCTCGATATCGGCGCACAGCTGGCGGGTGAGTTGCTGCTGGTCGACTTCCTGAACTTCTCGACCCTCAAATTGCGGGCGCCGCGACGCAAAGGGTGTGGCGCCCCGGCCTGTTGTCTGATTCAAGGACTCGACGCAGACGACGCGACGCTGGAGATCGAACTGCGCTCGCTCGACGAGGCTCTCACCCGCGGCTGGCAGATACTCGATTTGCGCAGCGCCGAGGAAGTCGCCGCCCGCACCATAGAGGGCTCGCACATGCCGATGGCGGACCTGCTCGCCAACACGGCCTCCCTGCCGGCCGGGCCCACCTATTTGCTTGTCTGCGCAACCGGCAAGCGCAGCCTCGCGGCCGCGCGCGAACTGCGCAAGGCGGGATTTTCGGTCAGATCCCTCGCCGGCGGGCTCGCCAGACTGCACGGATCCGGCTGAATGTTGTTCAAGAGCAAGCTGCCCGACGTCGGCACGACGATCTTCACCGTCATGTCGCGGCGTGCGATCGCCGAGGGTGCGCTCAACGTCGGCCAGGGCTTCCCGGATTATCCGATCGATCCACGCCTCGCGGATCTGGTGCGGGACGCGATCGCAGCGGGCCACAATCAGTACGCGCCGATGGAGGGTGTCGTCGAGTTGCGCGAGGCGATCGCCCGCAAACTCACCTCCTATTATGCAATAGGGGTGGACGCCGACCAGGAGGTTACCGTGACCTGCGGTGGGACCGAGGCGCTTTATGACGCGATACAGGCTGCGGTCGGTCCCGGGGATGAAGCGGTGATATTCGATCCCGCCTACGACGCTTATGAGCCCGCGGTGCGCCTGGCCGGCGGACGGTGCGTGCGTATCGCCCTGCAGCCGCCGGGGTTCGCGTATGACTGGGACGAGGTTTCACGGGCAATCGGCGAACGCACGCGGCTGCTGATCATCAACAGCCCACACAACCCAACGGGCAGCGTGCTCGCTTCCGCCGAACTCGACCGGCTCGCGGCTCTCGTGCGCAACCGTCCCGTGACGATTCTCTCCGATGAGGTCTATGAACACGTGCTGTTCGACGGCCGGCGACACGCCTCCGTGCTCGCCCATGCGGAATTGCGCGAGCGCAGCTTCGCCGTTTTTTCGTTCGGCAAGACGCTGCATGCCACCGGCTGGCGCGTCGGCTATTGCGTCGCACCGCCTGAAATGACCCGGGAACTGCGCAAGGTCCATCAATTCAATACGTTCAGCATTGCCGCCCCCCTGCAGCATGCGATCGCCCGCTACATCGACACACACGCCGATGCGCTGCTCGGTCTGTCGGGTTTCTTTGAAGCCAAGCGCGACTTACTTGCCGCGCGGCTGCGCGGCTCGGGTTTTCAGCCGCTGCCCGCCGCCGGCACCTACTTCCAGTTGGTCGACTATGGCGAACTGAGCCGGGAGGGCGATATGGAATTCTCGGATCGCCTGATCCGCGAAGCCGGCATCGCGGCGATCCCGCTGTCGCCGTTCTATGCCGACCCACCGCCGATGACGATCCTTCGACTCTGCCTCGCGAAACGCGACCAAACTCTCGAAGCCGCCGCCGAGCGCCTTTGTGCATTTGCGGCGCGCATCAGCCGCCCTCACCGCGCCCCCGCCCAACCGCCCGGGAAAGACTCTGGCGCTGCCTGATTCTGCCCATGTCCATCAACATCCGTCCCGCCCAACGGTAGACATTGTTCTCCTTGACGGTCCGGCGCATCAAACTCATGCGTCCGCGGCGCTCGTCCCGGCTCATGCGCATCGCCGTTTCGATCGCGTCGGCGGTCTCGCTCACATCGAACGGATTCACCAGCAACGCCTCGGTCAATTCCCGTGACGCGCCGGCGAACGTGCTCAGAATCAGCACGCCGTCCTCATCATCACGCGCCGCCACGAATTCCTTCGCCACCAGGTTCATACCATCGTGCAGGCTGTTGACGAGACAAAAATCGGCGGCGCGGTACAGTTCGAAAACCAACCGCGGCTCCTGGTGCTCGCCGACGAGCACGATCGGCCGCCAGTCCATCTCGGCGAATCGACCATTGATTCGCTTTGCCTCTTCGAGAGTGTGCTTTTGCAGCGCCTGATAAGCCGGCAGCTGACTCCGCGATGGCGCAGCGATCTGCAGCAAACCAATCTTGCCGCGCAGGCGTGGGTTGCGTTCCAGCAGAATCTCCAGCGCGTGGAAGCGTTCGACGATGCCCTTCGTGAAATCCCATCGCTCCACCCCGAGCCCGAGGAACACATGCGCACCAATCCCATGGCGCGCACGTACGGCGGCGCGACACGCCGGCACGCCGGCCACACCCTTCAGCCAGCGCGGCGGCCACTCGATCGAGATCGGATAGGGTGCGATTCGGCATACACGTCCTTGATGCGTCACGGTCATGTGTTCGCGGTCGATCTGGCATTCCACGAATCGGTCGAGCGTGTCGAGAAAGTTCTGGCAGTGATAGCGCGTATGAAAACCGAGAATATCCGCCGACAACATGTGCAAAAGCATTTCGCGCTTCCAGGGACACACACCGAACGTCTCCGCGTTCGGCCACGGAATGTGCCAAAAGAGCGCAATGGTCGCCTTCGGCACCTTCGCACGCACGAGTTTCGGCAGCAGGGCGAAATGGAAGTCCTGGATCAGGATCACCGGACTGTCGGTCGTCGCCTCGGCCGCGCAGGCCTCGGCGAACTTGGCGTTGACCTCCTCGTACGAGCGCCAGTCACTGGCCCGAAATTCCGGCCGAACGTACGCGAGGTGGCATAGCGGCCAGATGCCCTCGTTCGCAAATCCGTAGTAGTAACCCGCCTCCTGATCCGCCGTCAACCAGACTCGACGCAGGGTGTACTCCGGATCGTCGGGCGGTACGCGCACATGATCGTAACGGTCGACGACGTCGCGATCCGCGGCGCCACTGCCATGCGCGATCCACACGCCTGCGCATGCGCGCACGATGGGCTCCATCGCCGTGACCATACCGCTCGCCGGGACTTGAACGACAATCTCGCCGTTCTCGCCTCGATGATGAATATAGGGCTCGCGATTCGACACCACCAGGACTTGCGCCGCCTTGAGTTGCGTCTCGACGACCTGATGAAGCGCCTGCGGCGTCCAGTTTTCGCGAAAGTCGATTTCGAGGCGCTGCTCCTCCTCGATCTCCGCGAGCACTTCGCGGACCTGCGACAGAATCGGCATCGATGCGCTCGGCGACTTCGCATCGTCGAGAAAGCGCCGCCCGCGAATGTCACCGATCAACGCCTTCACCCAGCGGCGTAATTGGAGCCATGCCGACAGCACGACAAAGAGCGCGAGCAAAATCGCCGCAATGCCGACGAACGCAATGATGAAGTCACGGGCGGTACGCTGGCGTCGATCCACGAACGACAGATCGTGGACCAGCAGCACACGATATGGCGGCTTCGCGGAATCGAAGTCGAAGCGCGAAATTTCCACCGACCCGGACGGCAGATGCACCACCTGTTCAGCAGGGCCCGTCGATTCGGCCTCGGCATTGCATGAAACAGCCACCGGCGTAGTTTGGGTTTCCACGATCGGCCTGCCGTCGGGTCGACAGATGGCGATCGCCAGCAGCCGTTTGTCCGCCGTGATCGCCGAGAGATACTTGCTCAACTGCCCCAGATCGTTCTTGGCGACGAGTTCCGACACCGGCTGGCGCATCGAACTCATGACGAGCTGCGCCCGCATCTCGATGTCACCGCGAAACCAATCGGCGAGCAGGTTGTCCATATACGGGAGAGCGACGAACGCCACCACACACGATGCCAGAACGACTGGCAATACGAGGCGAATCAGGATGGAGCGTAGCATCGGGTCTCCCTGCCGGGTCGTGATGGGAGCACGCCGGCGGCATTGAACTGGAGGGGCGGATCGCCCACGCGCGCACCACGATAGGAACACGCGTCGATTGAGCCTATAGGAACATCATGAGCATGACAAAGCAACCCTGCCGATACCGCGGCGTGCGACGCCGCGTGATTTCGGGTCGGCGGCGGTAAATTTCGATGGGAATCACCCCTGAGCCGCGCTATATTTTGCCGATGATGATGAGGGAGGCGCCCTCACCGTCCCCGGACTGGTGCTTGTTTCTCGACGTCGACGGCACGCTGATCGACTTCAGCGACACGCCTTCTCCGACACGGCCCGACGGCGCGCTCAACGATCTGCTCGACGACGTCGACCGCAGCCTGGGCGGCCGGCTCGCACTCGTGAGCGGCCGCACCATTGCGAATCTGGATCGCCTCTTCACGCCGCGACGCTTTGCCGCTGCAGGATTGCACGGCCTTGAACGGCGCAGTGCCACGGGGCAGTTACACCGGCCCGACGACACCCCGGACGGTATTGCGCTTGCACGCCCGGCGCTGCGTGCCTTCGCGGACCGGCATCCCGGCGTGCACCTCGAGGACAAGGGCCAGACGCTTGCACTGCACTATCGGGGCGCGCCTCGCGCCGAGCACGCTGTACGCGCCCTGCTCGCCCGCGTCGCGGCGCAGCTTGGCGGGGAATTCCACGTTCAGGAGGGAAGCCAGGTCATGGAACTCAAGCCGATCCGTCACACCAAGGCGACGGCCGTCGAGGCCTTCCTCGGCGAGGAGCCCTTTGCCGGCTGCACGCCAGTATTCGTGGGCGACGACCTCACCGACCGGGACGGCTTTCGCGTCGTCGAACGCAACGGCGGGATTTCGATCGCGGTCGGTGACCGCGTGCGGGCGCAATGCCGGCTCGAGGACACGTCGGCGGTGCGCGTCTGGTTGAGACGCGTCGCCGCCATGGACAGGAGCCCGGGATGAGCCAGGCCACACGCGGCGACGGCCTCGATCTGGCGCTGATCGGCAACTGCCAGATCGCGGTGCTCGTCGATCGCCTGGGCAGCATCGTCTGGGGCTGCCTGCCGCGCCCCGATGCCGACCCGGTGTTCTGCGCACTGTTGAAGCCCGAGGGCGGCCAAGCCCCGAGCGGTGTGTTCGCGGTCGACCTTCGCGGTGTCGCCGAAGCGCGCAGCGCCTATGTGCGCAACACCGCGATCCTCGAGACCGTGCTGACGGATGCCGAAGGCAACAGCGCGCGCATCACGGATTTTTGCCCGCGCTTCCGGCGGCGTGGCCGTGTCTTCCGCCCGATGAGCATCGTCCGATTGGTCGAACCGCTCGCCGGCCGGCCGGTGGTGACGATACGCATGCGGCCAACGAGGGATTATGGCACGGAGGAACCGCAACGTGTCGCCGGCAGCCACCACATCCGTTACATCGCACCGCCGCTTCAGTACCGCTTGACGACCAACGCCTCGTTGTCCTCGCTGTTCGATGAGAGCCCGTTCGTGCTCGACGGCGCCATCGCGTTGATTCTAACGCCGGACGAGACGATCGAACACGCGCCGCTGTCACTTGCACGCGATTGGCTCTCGGAGACGCACGCCTACTGGCAGGATTGGGTGCTCCGTCTGGCGATTCCGTTCGACTGGCAGGAGGCGGTGATTCGGGCGGCAATCACCCTGAAGCTGTGCACCTTCGAGGACACGGGCGCCGTCCTCGCCGCCATCACGACTTCGATTCCAGAGATCGCCGGCAGCCCGCGAAACTGGGACTACCGCTACTGCTGGCTGCGCGACAGCTTCTTCGTGATCCACGCGCTCAATCGCCTCGGCGCGACCAACACGATGGAAGGCTATTTACGCTATCTGGACCGCGTCGTCGTGCGCTCGTCGAACGGGGCGCTGCAACCGCTCTACGGAATCGGCGGCGAAACATGCATCGAGGAACGCATCGTCACATCGCTCGAGGGCTATCTCGGCATGGGGCCCGTGCGGATCGGCAATCTTGCCTATGAACAAACTCAGCACGATGTCTATGGCGCTATCGTGCTCGCCGCATGTCAACTCTTCTTCGATCAACGACTCTCGAGTCTCGGTGACAAGTCATTGTTTGCGCGTCTCGAGGTTCTTGGCGAACGGGCCGCCGCCCGGTTCGCGCAGCCGGACGCCGGGCCATGGGAATTCCGCGGCTCCGAGTCGGTGCACACGTTCTCAGCGGTCATGTGCTGGGCCGCCTGCGATCGACTCGCCCGCATCGCCGACCAACTGGGGCTCGATGAGCGCGCCGGATTCTGGCGGCCGCGCTCCGATGCGATGCGCGAGCAGATCCTGCTGCGGGCATGGAACGCCTCCAAGAATGCCTTCGTCGGCTGCTTCGAGGGGGCGGAGTTGGATGCGACCGTGCTGTTGCTCCCCGAACTTGGATTTCTCGAGGCGAGCGATCCGCGCTTCGTCTCCACCCTGGGCGCCGTCGAGCGCGAACTGGTCCGCGGCGACCTCGTCTATCGCTATCGGCACGCCGATGACTTCGGAGTGCCGGCGAACACCTTCACGATGTGCTCGTTCTGGTATGTGAATGCGCTTGCAGGCGTCGGTCGCACGCGCGAGGCGCGTGAAATGTTCGAGAGTCTGCTCGCCCGTCGCAATGCCGCCGGACTGTTCTCCGAGGACATTGACCCCGAGTCTGGGCGGCAATGGGGTAATTTTCCCCAGACCTACAGCATGGTCGGCGTGATCACGAGCGCGCTGCGCCTGAGCCGCACCTGGGAAGAAATGCTTTGAGCCGCCCCCCGGATCTCGCAATTCAGACCCGGGTTTGCCCGGTGCCGCGCACGCAATACTTGTAGCTGGTCAACTGTTCGACACCGACCGGTCCGCGCGCATGGAACTTGTCGGTGCTGATGCCGATCTCCGCTCCCATGCCGAATTCGCCACCATCGGCGAACTGGGTGGATGCGTTGTGCAATACGATCGCACTGTCGACTCTCGCCAGAAAGCGCTCGGCGGTCGCCGGATTGCCGGTGACGATGCAGTCGGTATGCCGCGATCCGTAGCGCTCGATGTGGGCGATTGCCTCGTCCACGCCATCGACCACCCGGACCGCGATGATGGCGTCGAGATATTCGCTGTGCCAGTCCGCCT
>JABEVI010000189.1 GCA_013044085.1 Steroidobacteraceae bacterium | reverse complement strand
CATACCCTACGGCGGCACCTTCCTGACGTTCTCCGACTACGCGCGCAACGCCGTGCGCATGTCGGCGCTGATGCGCCTCGGCGTCGTCTATGTCTACACGCACGACTCGATCGGAGTCGGTGAGGACGGGCCGACCCACCAGCCGATAGAACACGTGGCGAGTCTGCGCCTGGTGCCGCAGCTCGACCTGTGGCGGCCTTGCGATGCGGCCGAGACGGGCGTGGCCTGGCGTTCTGCGATCGAGAGCCGCGGCGCCCCGACCTGCCTCATCCTCAGCCGGCAGGCTCTCGCGCACCAAACGCGTACGCCGGCGCAGGTCGCCGCGATTGCGCGCGGCGGCTACGTGCTGATCGACACCGGGGGGACGCCGGAAGCGATCGTGATCGCGACGGGCTCGGAGGTGGGCATCGCGGCCGATGCGGTGCGCGCGCTCGCCGCCGCCGGCCGACGCGTCCGACTGGTGTCGATGCCGAGCACGACGAGCTTCGAGCGCCAGGACGAGGCCTACAAGCGCAGCGTTCTTCCCGACGAGGTGTGGCGCCGTGTCGCGGTGGAGGCGGGCGTGCGCGAGCCGTGGTGGCGCTACGTGGGGCCGAAGGGGCGCATCATCGGCATCGACCGTTACGGCGAATCGGCGCCGGCAAAGGAACTGTTCCAGCACTTCGGCTTCACGGCCGAGAACGTGCGCAGCGCGATCGAGGCCGTGCTCGCGGCCTGAATCGCGGCTTGATCGGCAAAACTCAAACGAGGACGGAGAGCAGATGGCAATCAAAGTGGCAATCAATGGTTATGGACGGATCGGCCGAAACATCCTGCGCGCGCTGTACGAGGGAAAACGCACCGCCGAGATCGGCATCGTCGCCATCAATGATCTCGGCGACGCCCGCACCAACGCCCACCTGACGCAGTACGACACCGCGCACGGACGCTTTCCCGGCGAGGTGCACGTCGATGGCGACGCGATGGTCGTCAATGGCGACCGCATTCGCGTCGTCGCCGAGCGGGACCCGACGAAGCTGCCGTGGCGCGACCTCGGCGTCGATTTCGTGCTGGAGTGCACCGGGTTGTTCGCGACCAAGGCGAAGGCCTCGGCGCACATCGCGGCCGGCGCGCGCAAGGTGGTGATCTCGGCGCCGGGTGGCGAGGACGTCGACGCGACGGTCGTCTACGGCGTCAACCACGGTGTCCTCAAGTCGAGCCACACGGTGATCTCGAACGCCTCCTGCACGACCAACTGTCTCGCGCCGCTCGCCAAGGTGCTGAACGACAAGATCGGCATCCTCGCCGGCGTCATGACGACCGTGCATTCGTACACCAACGACCAGGTTTTGACGGACGTCTATCACTCCGACCTGCGCCGGGCACGCTCGGCGACGATGTCGATGATTCCGACGAAGACGGGTGCGGCGGCCGCGGTCGGCCTGGTGCTGCCGGAATTGAAGGGCAAGCTCGACGGCTTTGCGATCCGCGTACCCACCATCAACGTCTCGGTCGTGGACCTGTCGTTCACGGCGGCTCGCAACACGAGCGTCGAGGAGATCCATTCGATCGTGCGCGAGGCCGCGAACGGCGCGCTCAAGGGCATACTCGCCTACAACGACAAGCCGCTGGTGTCGGTGGATTTCAACCACGACCCCGCCTCTTCGACCTACGATTCGACGCTCACCAAGGTCATGCAGGGCAACCTCGTGAAGGTCTGCGCGTGGTACGACAACGAGTGGGGTTTCTCGAACCGCATGCTCGACACGACGCTCGCCTGGTCGAAGGCCGGATGAGCGGGCCCGGCGTGCGAACAGGAGATGGCGTTTGAACGTCAAGAAGATGACGAACTGCGCGCTCGGCGGCAAACGCGTGCTGATCCGGGAGGATCTGAACGTGCCGATCCAGGACGGTGTCGTGACGAGCGATGCACGCATCCGGGCCGCGCTGCCGACGATCCGTCTCGCGCTCGAACAGCGGGCGCGTGTGATGCTGATGTCGCATCTCGGCCGGCCGGAGGAGGGCAAATTCAGCGAGGCCGCCTCGCTTGCCCCGGTCGCGAAGCGGCTCGGCGAGCTGCTCGGCGTGCCGGTGCCGTTGCGGCGAGACTGGCTCGACGGCGTGCAAGTCGAGGAGGGCCAGGCGGTGCTCCTCGAGAACGTGCGCTTCAACAAGGGCGAGAAGAAGGATTCCGAGGAGCTCGCCCGTAAAATGGCCGCGCTCTGCGACATCTACGTGATGGACGCCTTCGGCACGGCACACCGCGCCGAGGCGAGCACGCACGCGGTGGCCAAGTACGCCCCGATCGCCTGTGCCGGACCGCTGCTCGTGAATGAGCTGACCGCGCTCGAGCGGGCGCTCGAGAAGCCGGCGAGACCGATGATCGCGATCGTCGCCGGTTCCAAGGTGTCGACGAAGCTCACCGTGCTCGAAGCTCTGCTCGCCAAGGTCGATGGTCTGATCGTCGGTGGCGGCATCGCCAACACCTTCCTGGCCGCACAGGGACGCAATGTCGGCAAGTCATTGTATGAACCGGACATGCTCGACATCTGCAACCGCCTGAGCGAGCAGGCGAAACGGCGCGGCATCGAGATTCCGATGCCGACCGACGTGGTCGTCGCCAAGGAGTTCTCGGCGACCGCCGAAGCCGATGTGAAGCCGGTCGATGCGGTGACGGCCGACGAAATGATCCTCGACATCGGCCCGGACTCCTCGGAGCGGCTCGCCAAGATCCTCGCCACGGCCGGCACGATCATCTGGAACGGACCGGTCGGCGTGTTCGAGTTCGCGCAATTCGGCGAGGGAACCCGCGCGCTCGCCAATGCGATCGCGCGCAGCAAGGCGTTCTCGCTCGCCGGGGGCGGTGACACGCTGGCGGCGATCGAGAAGTACAACGTCGAGGAGAGCATCTCCTACATATCCACCGGCGGCGGTGCGTTTCTGGAGTTCGTCGAGGGCAAGAAGCTGCCGGCGGTGCAGATGCTCGAACAGAGGGTCCAATGAGCACCGTACTTCGGCGCACGAAGATCGTCGCGACGCTCGGCCCCGCGACCGACGATGCGGACGTCCTGGCGGGTATTTTGCGCGGCGGTGTCGATGTGGTGCGCCTGAATTTCTCGCACGGCCAGATTGCCGACCACGGCCGCCGCGTGGAACGGGTCCGCGCGGCCGCCGCCGCGGCCGGCCGCTATGTCGGCGTGCTCGGCGACCTTCAAGGGCCGAAGATAAGGATCGAGCGATTCGCGGCGGGCCCGGTGCAACTTGCCGATGGCGCGCGCTTCACGCTCGACGCCTCGCTCGCGACGGACGCGGGCACCGCGGAGGCGGTCGGCATCGCCTACAAGAAGCTGCCCGCGGATGTGTTCGCGGGCGACGTGCTGCTGCTCAACGACGGCCAGATCAGCCTGCAGGTGCAGAGCATCGACGGGCCGAGAATCCATACCCGCGTGCTGGTCGGCGGTGAACTCGGCAACAACAAGGGCATCAACCGCCAGGGTGGCGGGCTTTCCGCCGGCGCGCTGACCGAAAAGGACCGCCAGGACATACGCGCCGCGGCCTCGCTCGGCGTGGATTATCTGGCGGTGTCGTTCGCGCGCGACGCCGCCGACATCGAAGAGGCCCGAGGCTTGATGCGCGAGGCGGGCGGCCATGCGCTGCTCGTCGCCAAGATCGAGCGGGCGGAGGCCATCGAGAACCTTGCCACGCTCGTGCACGCGAGCGATGCCGTCATGGTCGCGCGCGGCGACCTCGGCGTGGAGATGGGTTTTGCGGAACTGGCCGGGCTGCAGAAGCAGATCATCCAGGAGGCGCGGCACCAGAACCGTGTCGTCATCACCGCGACCCAGATGATGGAGTCGATGATCGTGAACACGATTCCGACCCGCGCCGAGGTCTCGGACGTCGCCAACGCGGTAATGGAAGGGAGCGATGCGGTGATGCTCTCGGCGGAGACCGCGTCGGGCAAGCACCCGGTCAAAGTCGTCGAGGCGATGTCGCAGATCATTCTCGGCGCCGAAAAATACCAGGATACGCATCAACGTGTGCGCCTGAGGACGAGCGGCCAGTTCGAGCGCAGCGACGAGGCGATCGCGGCGGCGGTCATGTATACGGCCAATCACCTGAGCGTCAAGGCGATCGTCGCGCTGACCGAGTCCGGTTCGACGACCCTTTGGATGTCGCGCGTGCGTTCGGACATACCGATCTACGCCTTCACCCGACAAGCCGAGACCATCGGCCGCGTGACCCTGTACCGCGGCGTCTACCCGGTCGCCTATGACGTGACGCACGCCGATCCGCAGGCGCTGCATCGCTCGATATTCCGCCAGCTGCTCGACCTGCAGCTCGTCAAGGACGGGGATCTGGTGATCATCACCAAGGGCGAACTGAGCGGCGTGTCCGGCGGCACGAACTCGATGCAGATCGTGCGCGTGACGGGCGGCTGAGCGGGTGGGCGGCCAGTTCGAGGGCACCGACCGATACATCGCCACCCCCGACCTGATGGCGGCGGTGAATGCCGCGATCGTGCTCTCGCGCCCGCTCCTCATCAAGGGCGAGCCGGGGACCGGAAAGACGCTGCTCGCGACCGAAATCGCGCGGGCCCTCGGCAAACCGCTGCTCGAGTGGCACGTCAAGTCGACCACCAAGGCGCAGCAGGGCTTGTACGAGTACGATGCGGTGTCCCGGCTGCGCGATTCGCAACTCGGCGACGCACGCGTCCAGGACATCCGCAACTACATCGTCAAGGGCAATCTCTGGGAGGCGTTCGACAGCGACGTGCAGCCGGTGTTGCTGATCGATGAAATCGACAAGGCCGACATCGAATTTCCGAACGATCTGCTGCGCGAGCTGGACCGGATGGAGTTCTACGTCTACGAGACGCGCGAGACCGTGCGGGCGAGACACCGGCCGATCATCGTGATCACGAGCAACAACGAGAAGGAACTGCCGGATGCCTTCCTGCGACGCTGCTTCTTTCACTACATCCGCTTCCCCGACGAGGCGACGATGCGGCGGATCGTCGAGGTGCACTTCGCGGACCTGAAGGCCGATCTGGTTCGCGAGGCGCTCGCGACCTTCTTCCGCCTGCGCGAGACGCCGGGTCTGAAGAAGAAGCCGACGACCTCGGAACTGCTCGACTGGATCAAACTGCTGGTCGCCGAGGATATCGATCCGGCGGCGCTGCGCGGCGATGATGCCCGCTGCCTGATCCCGCCGCTGCACGGGGCGCTGTTGAAGAACGAGCAGGACTTGCATCTGTTCGAGCAACTCGTCTTCCTCAGCCGCCGGAATGCTCGTTAAGTTCTTCCTGGCCTTGCGCGATGCCGGCGTGCCGGTGACGATCCCGGAATTCCTGACCCTGCTCGAGGCCTTGCGTGCCGGGCTTGCCGAGGCGGATGCCGAGCGCTTCTATTTCCTGTCCCGTTGCTGCCTCGTCAAGGACGAGCGGCACTTCGATCGATTCGACCGGGCCTTCGCGGCCCATTTCAACGGGGTCCTCGAGGCCTTTGAGCTGCTCGCGCGCGATTTGCCCGAGGACTGGCTGCGCAAGCTCGCCGAGGGTGGGCTCTCGGAGGAGGAGAAGGCACGTGTGGCTGCGCTCGGCGGCTGGGAGGCGCTGATGGAGGCGTTGCGCGAGCGCCTCGCCGAACAGCAGGGCAGGCACCAAGGCGGCAGCAAGTGGATCGGCACCGCCGGCACTTCGCCGTTCGGAGCCTATGGCTACAACCCCGAGGGGGTGCGCATCGGCCAGGACGGCTCGCGCCAGCGCCGCGCGGTGAAGGTCTGGGACCTGCGGGAATTCAAAAATTTCGACGATGGGGTCGAGCTCGGCACGCGCAACATGAAGCTCGCCCTGCGCCGGCTACGACGCTTTGCCCGCCGCGGCGGCGCCCAGGAATTTGCGCTTGCGGACACCATCGATGCGACGGCGCGGGCCGGCGGCTGGCTCGACATCAAGATGGTTGCCGAGCGCCGCAACATCGTCAAGGTGCTGCTGCTGCTCGACGTGGGCGGTTCGATGGATGAGCATGTGCGCACCTCGGCGGAGCTGTTCTCGGCGGCACGCAGCGAATTCAAGCACCTCGAGCAGTATTATTTCCACAATTTCCCCTACGAGCGGCTATGGCGCGACAATCGGCGTCGTGCCGGAACCGAGATGGGCACCTTCGAGCTGATGCGCACCTACGGCCGGGACTACCGGCTCATCATCGTCGGCGATGCGAGCATGAGTCCCTACGAGATCACCGAGGCCGGCGGCAGCGTCGAGCACTGGAACGCCGAATCCGGCGAAACCTGGCTGCGCCGGCTGCTGCGCACCTACGAGCGCCACGCCTGGATCAATCCGCAGCCGGAGTCTTCGTGGCGGCAGACCCGGTCGATCGCCCTGACACACGAACTGCTCGAAGGGCGCATGTATCCGCTGAGCCTGGCCGGCCTGGATGAGGCGATTGGCGCGCTCTCCTGAACTGCACCCGACCTGCGGCATCGTGCTGCTGGGCGGCGGCGCGCGTTCCGCCTATCAGGTCGGTGTGCTGAAGGGCATCGCCCAGTTCCTGCCGCGTCGAGCGGGCAATCCCTTTCCCGTGATCACCGGCACCTCCGCGGGCGCGGTCAGCGCGGTGGCGCTCGCGGCCGAGGCGGCGCACTTCAAGCGCGCGGTGCACACGCTCGAGCGGGTCTGGCGCAACTTTCGGGTCGAACAGGTGTTTCGCGCCGACGCGGCGAGCATGCTGCGCTCGGGGATGCATTGGTTCACGGCGCTGATGAGCGGCGGCCTGCTCGTGCAATCTCCGCATGCCTTGTTCGACAATGCGCCGCTGTGGACGCTGTTGCGCGAGCGTCTGCATTTCGACGGCATCACCCGCGGGCTCGCGCACGGCTCGCTGCGGGCGCTCGGGATCTCGGCGACCAGCTACCAGGACGCCGAATCGGTCACGTTCTACGATGCAATTGCGGATATCGAACCCTGGTGGCGTGCCAACCGGCATGGTGTGCACACGCCCATCCGGCTCGAACACCTGATGGCCAGCTTGTCGATTCCGTTCCTGTTCCGGCCCGTGCGGCTCGCCGACGGCTACTATGGCGATGGCGCCATGCGGCAGAGTTCGCCGCTCGGCCCGGCGTTTCATCTCGGTGCCGAGCGGATTCTGGTGGTCGGCGTCGGCAGCGCCGGCGCCAGAATCGTCCGCGTTCCGGGCGCGGCAGCCGGTGAGCCAGCGCGCCTGCCGGCCGAGCCGGGTTATGGACAGATGTTCGGCCTGATGCTCGACTCGCTGTTCTGGAATCACGTCGACGCCGACGTCGAGAGGATCGCGCTGCATAACCGCTATTCCGGCGCGCGCCGGGTCGAAACCCTGATATTGAATCCCTCGCGCGATCTGACACTCATCGCCGGCCGCCACGTCGCCTCGTTGCCGCGCAGCCTGCGGATCCTGCTGCGCACCGTGGGCGCGGGCGGCGCGGCCGGCATGCAATTGATGAGTTATCTGATGTTCGAGAGCGGTTTCACCCGCGAACTG
>JABEVI010000188.1 GCA_013044085.1 Steroidobacteraceae bacterium | reverse complement strand
TACAGCAGGTTCAGGGTCTGGCGCTTGTATTCATGGATGCGCTTGACCTGCACGTCGAACATCGAATCGACGTCGATCGCGAGGCCGATGCGCCGCTCGACCTCGGCGGCGAGACGCAGCTTGTTCTCGCGCTTGATCTCCCGAAGGCGCCTGCGAAACTCAGGATCCTCGGCGGCCTCGGAGAGCCGGCCGATCTCCTCGAGGTCGTTCTCCCACACCGAGCCGAGCCGCTCGGTCAACAGGGCCGCGAATCCGGGATTCGATTGTTTCAGCCAGCGCCGCACGGCGATGCCGTTGGTGACGTTGATGAAGCGCTCCGGGAACATCTCGGCGAAGTCGGCGAACACGTTGCGCTTCATCAATTCCGAATGCAGCCGCGCCACGCCGTTGACCCGGTGGCTGCCGATGACCGCGAGATGCGCCATGCGCAGCCGCCGCTCGCCCTCCTCGGTGACGATCGACATGCGCCGCTGGCGTTCGAGGTCACCCGGGTAGCGTGCCGCGACGCTCTCGAGGAAATCGCGGTTGATCAGGTAGAGGATCTGCAGGTGCCGCGGCAGCAGCCGCTCGAACAGCGCCACCGGCCAGGTCTCGAGGGCCTCCGGCAGCAGGGTGTGATTGGTGTACGCGAACACCGCCGTGGTGAGCCGCCACGCCCCGCCCCAGGCCATGCCGTGCTCATCGACGAGCAGGCGCATGAGCTCGGCGATCGCGATCGCCGGGTGCGTGTCGTTCAGCTGGATCGCGATCGCCTCGGGCAGCGCATCGAGCGCGCGGCCTTCGCCGAGGTGCGTGGCGAGCATGTCTTGAAGACTCGCGCTCACGAAGAAATACTGCTGCCTGAGGCGCAGCTCCTTGCCTTGCGGCGTGCTGTCGTCCGGATACAGCACCCGCGAGAGGTTCTTCGCGTCCACCTGTTCACGGACCGCGGCCGCATAGTCCCCGACGTTGAAGGCATCGATGTCGAAGGGTGAGATGCCGCGCCCGGACCACAGGCGCAGATGATTGACCGTGGCGCAACGGTTGCCCGGTATCAGCTGGTCGAAACCGATCGCGAGCAGGTCGTTGGTGTCGATCCAGCGATGCGCCTGCCCGGGCCCGGCGTCCGCCGCCGCGACGCTGCGCCCGCCGAATCGCACCGTGTAGCGCACGTTGCCGCGCGGTGTCTCCCAGGGGTTGCGCAGGCGCAGCCAGCTGCTCGCGACCTCGCGCTGCGAGCCGGACTCATCGATCAATTGCGTGAAGATCCCGTAATCGTAGCGGATCCCGTAACCGACCGCCGGATATTGCAGCGTCGCGAGCGAGTCCATGAAACACGCCGCTAGCCGCCCCAGACCGCCGTTGCCGAGCCCCGGATCGGCCTCCTGCGCCAGAACCTCCTCGAGGCCGCGGTTGATCGCGCGCAGCGCCTCGCGCGCCTCCTGCACCATGTCGCCGCCGAGGCTGCTCAGCGCGTTCATGAGCGAGCCGCCCGGCAGGTACTCGACCGACAGATAACACACCCGCTTGACGCGCGCCCGCGCGACCCGGCGCTGCGTCGCGAGCCAGCGCAGGGATAATTCTTCGCGCACGGCGAGCGAGAGCGCGTCGTACAGGTCGCGCGCGGACGCACTCTCCAGGGTCTTGCCCAAAGCGCGCGTCAGTCGATCCAGCAAAGCCGCGTGCAGCGATCCCGGCTGCAGCGAGTCATCGCGTCGCGCGCTTATCTGCGAAACCGCCGTATTCATCTTCAGTTATGCCGTCCCGATGCCGTCCGTCGAGTTCTACGACCGACTCCAATTTACAGGTTATTATAGTTTGGTTCGCGAATCGACCTCTCGAATCCTGCAAACAGCGGAGCTGCCAGTGTCCAAACCAATGCAAAAATTGAGCATCGGCGTCGATGTCGGTGGCTCCTCGATCAAATGTGCGCTCGTCGACACGGCGAGCGGGCAGCGCCTGGAACGGCATTCGGTGCCGACCCCCGCCCAAGGCTCGATCGAGGACATGCTCGAGTCGATCGCGAGCGCGGTGGACAAGCTGCCCGCGGCGCTGCCGGTAGGTCTTGCCTTCCCGAGCGTGATCGTACGCGGCACGGTTCGCACCGCCGCGCACCTGAACAAAGGCTGGATCGGGCGTCCCCTCGGCGAGCTCGCGTCGCGACGCCTCGGCCGCGCGGTGACGGCGATCAACGATGCCGACGCCGCGGGACTCGGCGAGCAGCGCTACGGCGCCGCCCGCGACGTGCGCGGCACGGTGCTCCTGCTGACGCTCGGCACCGGCATCGGCAGCGCGCTGTTCATCAACGGCCAGCTCGTGCCGAACACCGAGCTTGGACACCTGCGGGTCGGCGATCGCGAAGCCGAGGAGCGCGCCGCGCCGCGGATCAAGGTCGAGCGCGATTTGAGCTGGGACGCCTGGACGGATGAACTTAACCTCGTCCTGCGGGAAATGCATGCCTTGCTGTGGCCCGACCTCGTGATCCTCTGCGGGGGCATCACCGAGGAGCCGGAGAACTTCTTCTCGAAGCTGCGCTGCGAGGCCGAACTGCGCATCGGCACGCTGCGCGCCGAGGCCGGCATCGCCGGAGCCGCGCTCGCAACCACCCTCGGCGACACCTGAGCGCGCCCACGCCGACGCCGGCGCTTCGGGTTAAGATTGCCGCTGTTCGCCAACCCGACCCTAAAAGGAGTCGCAGCATGAAACTCTATTACTCGCCGGGCGCCTGTTCACTCGCCCCGCACATCGCCCTTTGCGAGACCGGCACGCCGTTCACCGCCGAGAAGGTCGACCTCAAGACCAAGAAGACCGAGGCCGGCGGCGACTACACCGCGGTCAATGCCAAGGGTTCGGTACCGGCCCTCGCGCTCGAGAATGGCCACGTCCTGACCGAAGCCGCCGCGATTCTGCAGTACATCGCCGACGGCAAGCCGGAGACGAACCTCGCACCGCGCGCCGGCAGCTTCGAACGCTACCGGCTGATGGAACTGCTGAACTACATCGCGACCGAGATTCACAAGGGTTTCAGCCCGCTGTGGAATCCGAAGGCATCGGCCGACTGGAAGGCGGCGGCGCATGCGAACCTCGCGACGCGCTTCGACTGGCTGTCCTCGTTCCTCGGCGGCAAATCCTACCTGCTGGGTGAGGGTTTCAGCGTCGCCGATGCCTACCTGTTCACGGTGCTCAGCTGGAGCGGACACGTCGGCGTCGACCTCGCCAAGTGGCCGGTGCTCACCGCCTATCAGGCCCGCGTCGGCCATCGGCCGAAGGTGCAGCAGGCGCTGCGCGAGGAAGGCCTCCTCAACTGAGGCCGAACTGCAGGGCCGCGAGGCGCGCGTACAAGGGACTGTCGCGCATCAACTCTTCGTGCGTGCCGACGGCGGCCTTGCGGCCCTGATCGAGCACGACGATGCGATCGGCCTTCTGAACCGTCGCGAGCCGGTGGGCGATGATGATGGTCGTGCGCCCGCGCATCAGCTTCTCGAGCGCGCTTTGCACGAGGCGCTCCGACTCGGAATCTAGCGCGCTGGTCGCCTCGTCGAGCAGCAGCACCGGCGGGTCCTTGAGGATCGCCCGGGCGAGCGCGATGCGCTGGCGCTGGCCGCCGGACAGGCGCGTGCCGCGCTCGCCGAGGAAGGTGTCATAGCCCTGCGGCAGCTCGCGCAGGAATTCATCGGCCGCCGCGGCCCGCGCCGCCGCCTCGACGTCCGCCGCGCTCGCACCGGGCCTGCCGTAGAGGATGTTCTCGCGCGCGCTCGCACCGAACAATACCGTGTCCTGGGGCACCAGACCGATCTGCGCCCGCAACTGCTGCGGGTCCAGCTGCGCGAGGCTGTGCCCGTCGAGCAATACGCGGCCGGACTGCGGATCGTAGAAGCGCAGCAACAGCTGGAAGCTCGTGCTCTTGCCCGCCCCGGAGGGACCGACGAAGGCGATCGTCTCACCAGGCTCGACCTCGAGGCTGAAGCGCGTGAGCGCCGCGCTCTCCGGACGCGAGGGGTAATGAAACGTCAGATCCTCGAAGCGGATCCGACCCTCGACCCGCGCCGGCAGCGTCTCGGGGCGTGCCGGCGCGACGATGCTCGGCCGCGCCTCCAGAAGTTCCGCGAGGCGCTCCATCGCGCCGGCCGCCCGCTGCACCTCGCCCCACATCTCCGTCAGCGCCGCCGCCGAGGTGCCGACGAACACCGCATAGAACAGGAACTTGACGAGGTCACCGCCGCTCATCCGGCCGGCAAGCATCGCGTGCAGACCGAGCCACATCACCAGCGCGATGCCGCCAAAGATCAGCGTCACACCGAGCGCGGTCAGCACCGCGCGCACCCGCGTGCGGCCGATCGCGGCCGTGAAGCTATCCTCGACCGCCCGCCGGTAGCGTCCGCTCTGAAGCGCTTCGAGCGTGAACGCCTGGACCGTCTGGATCGCGTTCAAGGTCTCGTCGGCGAGCGCATTGGTGTCGGCGAGCCGGTCCTGTGCGATGCGTGAATAGCGGCGCAC
>JABEVI010000029.1 GCA_013044085.1 Steroidobacteraceae bacterium | reverse complement strand
TTGATTGCGCCGATCGCGATGGAGCAGGGGCTGCGATTTGCGATACGCGAAGGCGGCAAGACCGTCGGCGCCGGCGTCGTCTCCAAGGTGATCGCGTAACGGCGGCCGCTGGCCGCCTCAGGAATGCAAAGCATGGCTAATCAGAACATTCGTATCCGCTTGAAGGCTTTCGATCATCGCTTGATCGACAAATCGGCCCGGGAAATTGTCGACACGGCCAAGCGCACCGGCGCGACCGTCAAGGGCCCTGTGCCGCTGCCGATCAAAATGGAGCGATTCACGGTGCTTGTCTCACCGCATGGTGACAAGGACGCGCGCGACCAGTTCGAGATCCGCACGCACAAGCGTCTGATGGATATCCTTAATCCCACGGACAAGACGGTCGACGCACTGATGAAGCTCGAGCTTCCCGCGGGCGTCGATGTGCAAATCAAGTTGAATTGAGGGCGGATTCGGGTATACTCCCGCGTCCCAATTTGAGAGGTCGGAGCGCGTGGGCGCCGACGCCAGGATTCCGATGCTAGGAAACTGGGGTCAGGAGCGCCCAAACCGCCGACCGGTTGCAAGCAAATCGCACGGCCGCGAGCGGCGCGCGCGTCATGAGGATCGAACATGGCCATTGGTCTGGTTGGCCGCAAATGCGGCATGACCCGGGTATTTACGGACTCGGGTGCTGCGGTGCCCGTCACCGTCGTGGAAGCGCTGCCGAACCGGATATCGCAAATCAAGAGCGAGAAACCGGATGGCTACCGCGCCGTCCAGGTGACCGTCGGCACGCGCCGTGCGTCACGCGTGACCAAGTCGCTTGCCGGGCATTTCGCCAAGGCGAACGTCGCCGCTGGCGCCTCGTCGCGCGAATTTCGTCTCGCCAAGGGCGAGGGTGATTCGCTCGCGATTGGCGCCGAATTGAAGGTGGATATGTTCGCCGCCGGTCAGGTGGTCGACGTCACCGGCACCACCATCGGCAAAGGATTCGCCGGCACGATGAAGCGTCATAATTTCCGCGGTGGCCGCAAAACGCACGGAAATTCGCTGTCGCACCGCTCCCCGGGTTCCATCGGCCAGCGTCAGACGCCCGGTCGCGTATTCAAGGGCAAGCGGATGTCGGGTCATATGGGTGTGAAGAACCGCACCGTCGAGAATCTGCGCATCATCGAAGTCGATGTGGCCCGCAACCTGCTCTTGATCAGCGGCGCGGTGCCGGGGTCCGAGGGTGGTCGGGTCCTCGTGAAGCCGTCGGTCAAGGCGCTCGCCCAACAGCGGCGCAAGATGCTCACGCCGAACAAGGCGCCCGCGGCTCCGGCCAAGGGTGCTCCCGCCGCCAAGGGCGCGGCCAAGTCCGGGAAGAAATAGCCGCCATGATGCTCAAGCTGAAGAACTCGAGCTCGGCCGCCGAAATTCAGGTTTCGGACGCCGCGTTCGCCCGTTCGTATAACGAAGCGCTGATCCACCAAGTGGTGACTGCCTACAGGGCGGCCGCGAGGGCGGGTACGAAGGCGCAGAAGACCCGCGCTGAAGTGCGTGGCGGCGGCAAGAAGCCGTGGAGCCAGAAAGGCACCGGCCAGGCGCGTGCCGGTTCCTCGCGCAGCCCGATCTGGGTTGGCGGAGGCCGGGCGTTCGCCGCCCGCCCGCGCGATTTCTCGCAGAAAGTGAACCGCAAGATGTATCGCGCTGCGATGCAATCGATGGTCTCCGAATTGGTGCGCCGCGAGCGTCTGGTCGCGGTGGAGTCGCTGGAGATCGCCGAGCCCAAGACCAAGCTGCTGATCGCGAAGCTCGCGGAGTTCGGGCTCAAGCGGGCGCTGATATTGGTCGAGGCTCACGAAGAGAGGCTCTATCTCGCCGCGCGCAACGTGCCCTATGTCGAAGTCATGCCGGTCGCTTCGCTCGACCCGGTGAGCCTCATCCGGCACGACCAGGTGATCGCGACCGCCGGCGCATTGAAGCTGCTCGATCAGCGTCTCGGGGGTGAGTCGTGAGCAATGAACGTTTGATGACCGTGCTGATCCAGCCGCATGTGTCGGAGAAGGCGGCGACGCTTGCGGAGAAGGCGAACCAGTACGTGTTTCGCGTCCGCTCGGATGCGTCCAAGGACGAGGTCAAGAAGGCGGTTGAGTTGATGTTCGAGGTCAAGGTGGACGGCGTGAATCTGCTGAACAAGCCCGGCAAGACGCGACGCTTCCGCAACGTCACCGGCAAGCGAAATGGCTTCAAGAAGGCCTACGTAAAACTGCAGGCCGGCCAGACGATCGATTTCACCGGCGGCTCGGCTAGGTAGAGGTTAGGTCATGGCACTGATCAAGATGAGGCCGACTTCCCCCGGCACCCGGTTCGTCGTCAAGGTCGACCGTTCGCACCTGCACAAGGGCGGGCCGCTCGCGCAGTTGACGACCAAGAAGAATCGCACCGGAGCGCGCAACCACAGCGGCCGGCAAACGACCCGCCACATCGGCGGCGGTCACAAGCAGCGTTACCGGATCGTCGATTTTCGGCGGGACAAGGATGGCGTTCCGGGTGTCGTCGAGCGTCTGGAATACGACCCGAACCGCACCGCGCACCTGGCGTTGATCGTCTACCGGGACGGTGACCGACGCTACATCCTCGCGCCGAAGGGCGTAAAGGCGGGCGATGAGATCCGTTCGGGCGCCGATGCACCGATCAAGGCGGGCAATGCCCTGCCGCTCCGACACATTCCGGTCGGTTCGGTCGTGCACAACGTCGAGATGAAGGTCGGTAAGGGCGGGCAGATCGCGCGCAGTGCGGGAAATTCCGCGCAGTTCGCCGCACGCGAAGGCATGTACGCGACGCTGCGTCTGAAATCCGGCGAAATGCGCAAGGTGCATGTCGACTGCCGGGCGACGATCGGCGAGGTTGGCAACGATGAGCACAACCTGCGCGTGTTCGGCAAGGCCGGCGCAGTGCGTTGGCTCGGTGTGCGCCCGACGGTGCGCGGTGTCGTCATGAACCCGGTCGACCACCCGCACGGCGGCGGCGAGGGCAAGTCCGGGCAAGGAAACCCGCACCCGGTAAGTCCGTGGGGGCTGCCGACGAAGGGCAAGAAGACGCGTCGGAACAAGCGTACCGACAGCATGATCGTGCAGCGCCGCAAGAACAAACGTCTGTAGTAAACGATTGGAGAATTCCCAGTGCCTCGTTCGCTAAAGAAGGGACCGTTCGTGGATTTGCACCTTGCCAAGAAGGTGCAGGTCGCCGGCCAGAAAAACGATCGTCGCCCGATCAAGACCTGGTCGCGGCGTTCCATGGTGATACCCGACATGGTCGGCCTGACGATCGCGGTGCATAACGGCCGGCAACACGTGCCAGTGCTGGTGTCGGAGAACATGGTGGGCCACAAGCTCGGCGAGTTCGCACCGACCCGGACCTTCAAAGGTCATTCCGGCGACAAGAAAGTGTCGGCCTCGGAGTAGGACGTGGAAACCAAAGCCATACTGCGCTACGCGCGCATATCTCCGCAGAAGTGCCGGCTGGTCGTGGATGCGATCCGCGGCAAATCCGCGACGCTGGCGGTCAACACGCTGAAGTTCATGCCGAAGAAGGGCGCGAAGATCGTCCTCAAGGTTCTGGATAGCGCAATCGCCAACGCCTACAACAACCACAACGCCGACGTCGATGATTTGAAGGTCACGCGGGTCGAGGTGGATCCGGCTCCGGTGCTGAAGCGCTTCCACGCGCGCGCCAAGGGGCGCGGCGTGCAGATCGCGAAGCGCAACAGCCACATCCTCGTGCAGGTGTCCGACGGGAAGCGAGAAGCGTAATGGGACAGAAAGTCAATCCGATCGGCATACGCCTGGGCATCACGCGCGACTGGACGTCGAAGTGGTACGCCGGTACCAAGACGTTCGGCTCGAACATCTACACCGACCACCTGGTTCGTGAGTTCCTCGGCCGCAAGCTCGCCGATGCATCCGTGAGCCGCATCCACATCGAGCGCGCCGCACGCCGGGCAAACATCACGATCCACACGGCGCGGCCGGGAATCGTGATCGGCAAGAAGGGTGAGGACATCGAGAAGCTCCGCGCAGCGGTTGCCAAGATCCTCGGGATGACGGTGCAGGACGTGCGCTTGAACATCGCCGAGATCCGCAAGCCGGAACTCGATGCGAAGCTCGTCGCCGAGGGCATCGCGCAGCAGCTCGAGAAGCGGGTGATGTTCCGACGCGCGATGAAACGCGCCGTCACCAACACGATGCGCTCGGGCGCCCTCGGTGTGAAGGTGCGGATATCCGGACGCCTGAACGGCTCGGAGATCGCTCGCACGGAGAGCAATCGCGAGGGACGCGTGCCTCTGCACACGTTCCGCGCCGACATCGACTACGGTCTTGCCGAGGCGCGCACCACGTACGGCGTGATCGGCATCAAGGTCTGGATCTTCAAGGGCGAGGTCTTCGACAAGCCCGAGGTGGAATCGGTGGATCCCGAGGTGGAGGCGCAGAAGGCCGCGGAGGCCCCGGCACCGGCGCCGGTGGCTGGATGAGATAGGTAAAGACACATGATGCAGCCGAAGCGGACCAAGTTCCGCAAACAATTCAAGGGCAAGATCGCCGGCACCGCGCAACGTGGAAACTACGTGGCGTTCGGCGAGTACGGCCTGAAGGCCACCGACCGCTGCCGCATGACGGCGCGGGAGATCGAGGCCGCGCGGCGCGCGATTTCACGCTATGTGAAGCGCGGTGGAAGGATCTGGATACGCGTGTTCCCTGATGTGCCGATCACGCAGAAGCCCCTGGAAGTGCGCATGGGCAGCGGAAAGGGCAACGTCGAATACTGGGTGGCGCGGGTGCGGCCCGGAAAGGTGTTGTTCGAGATGGAGGGGATCAGCGAGCAGATTGCCCGCGAAGCCTTCAGGCTCGCGGCCGCCAAGCTCTCGGTGTCCACGATGTTCGTCAAGCGACAGGTGCGCACATGAAGGCGAAGGATTTGCGCGCGAAAGGCGCGAAGGATCTGGGAGAGGAGTTGCTGAAGCTGCGGCGTGAGCAATTCAACCTGCGCGTCGCGCGGGCAAGCGGACAGGCCGCTAAACCGGACCAGTTCTTGAAGGTGCGCAGAAATATCGCGCGCGTGAAGACGGTGCTTGGTCAGCTCAAGGCTGCCGAGACCAAGGCGAGCGGAGGTAAGGGCTGATGTCGACCGAGACCGAGATTGCCGCGACTGCGCCACAAGTTCCGGGGCAGCGTTTACTGACGGGAAAGGTCGTCAGCAC
>JABEVI010000187.1 GCA_013044085.1 Steroidobacteraceae bacterium | reverse complement strand
TTGATCGGTCGACATCGCAGTCCCGAAGAGCTGCAGTTGTTCCGGGACAAGGCTGCTGCGACGGTGCCGATTGGTCGTATCGGCGACGCTGAAGATATCGCCGCCGCCGCCTTGTTCCTGGCCAGCGACGATTCTCGATACATGCTCGGGGCGGAGTTGGTGGTCGATGGCGGGATGTCCCAGATTTAACGGCGCTCCCTCGTCTGCCGGCCATTGCCGGTCGGCGTCCGCGCTCTGGCATGATGATCGAAATCGTTCGATCCCAACGATTTCCGGCGGGAAATGCAAACACCCACCGTCCAGGTGGGCCGCATTGGTGGACGGACCGCCGGAGTTGTTGCGGCATCACTTTGATCAGCCCGTGCAAAATCCGCAGGAGGACCTGATTTGACCGCCCCATCCTATGCCGAAGGAATGCTGCCGGAGGGACTCCGCTCCCGCATGATCCAGGGGGTCAACGGCCTCGATGTGCATGTTCTGGAAGCCGGCCACGCGGCCCCCGGCCGGCCGCTGGTCGTGCTACTACACGGCTTTCCGGACCTGGCCTACGGCTGGCGCCGGCTGATCCCGATCCTGGCAGCGTCTGGATACTATGTCGTTGCGCCCGACCTGCGCGGATACGGCCGCACGACGGGCTGGCACAATGCCTATGACACACCGCTGGAGCCGTTCAGCCTTCTGAACATGGCGCGCGATACGCTCGGGCTGGTGTCGGCGCTGGGGTATCAGCGGACCGCAGCAATTGTCGGACACGATATCGGCTCGCCAGTGGCGTCCTATTGCGCGCTTGCCCGGCCAGATGTCTTTCCCGCCGTGGTCCTGATGAGCGCCCCGTTCCCCGGTCCGCCGGCGTTTCCGTTCGACACGGCAAAAGCCGGACTATCCTCGGCGCCCCCGAGGGCCGGGAACCGGAAGCTGGCGGCGGCCTTGGCCGCTCTTCATCCTCCCAGGAAGCACTATCAGCAATATCTGAGCTCACGGGAAGCAAACGCTGACATGTCGCATCCCCCGCAGGGCCTGCACGCCTTCCTCCGCGCCTTCTATTACGTGAAGAGCGCGGACTGGCCGGGAAACAAGCCACACCCCCTACAGGGCCACAGCGCCGAAGACCTGGCCCAGATGCCTACTTACTATGTCATGCATCTGGGTAAGACGATGCCCGACACGGTCGCCCCGTTCCATCCTCCGGCCAGTGAAGTCCAGGCGTGCGAATGGCTCACCGAGGCGGAGCTTGGCGTGTATGTCGAGGAATATGGTCGCACCGGCTTTCAAGGCGCCCTGCAGGCTTATCGCGTCCTTTCCGACCCGGCCCTGAACGCCGAACTCCGCCTCTTTTCGGGCAGGACGATCGATGTGCCGTCTCTTTTCATCGGCGGTGAAAAGGACTGGGGAAGTTACTCGGCGCCGGGCGCTCTCGATCTGATGAAGTCGAAGGCGACGACCCAGCTGCACGGCATCGAGATGATCGAGGGCGCCGGACACTGGATTCAACAGGAGCAGCCGGTTCGGCTGGGCGAGCGGCTGCGTGCCTTCTTGAAGGCGGCTGGCGCGGCGGATCAAGCCGGCGGTCAGACTTGAAGTCATTGCCGATCGGCGCACTGCGTTTCGCCGTTCCGGGTTACGCAGAGGTTCCAACTCCTGAGAAGGTGGAGCGATGACCAGCTCGCGCGCGACCTGGCGCGCCAAGGCGGCGCCATGATCCGCTTCGATGATCGCCAACGCCAAGTCGATGCCGACGGTCACCCCGGCCGAACTCCAAACGTTGTGATCTGCGATGAAGATCCGATCAGCGTCGACACCGATCGAGGGATAGTTCCGTTGCAGCCGGTGGGCCATTCGCCAATTCGTCGTCGCGCGTCGTCCGTCGCGGAGACCCGCTTCGGCGAGCAGGAAGGCGCCAGTGCAGACACTGGCGATCCTAGACGCTCTGCGGGCGAGACACGCGACGGCCTGCACTTCGCCGGCTTTCAGTATGGATGAGATGTCGCCGCCGCAGACCACGAGCGTGTCCGGATGCGCCTGGTCGGCCGCCTTTGTCACGACCGGCACGCCACCGCGACCGGCGACCACGCCGCCGGCCCGCGACAACGTGTCCAGCTCATAGAGCGGTTGCCCAGACAACAGCGCGGCTGTCTCGAAGGCGGCGAAGGGCCCGGTGAGTTCAAGAATCTGATGGTCTTGGACAATAAAGAGACCGACACGATGCATGATGGCGCAATATAAGGGATAAATGTCCTTTGCGTCATCGCTCACAGTCGACATAATCCCGTTAGCAATGGAACAGCGGGCGTCCGCCAATAATCCAATGCACTGAATGGAGAGCGTCGCATGCTGCTGCATGATGCAGGCGATTTCGGCACTTTCGGACGTTTCGTCGAAACGCCGGTGGACCAGATGGGCGACGCCACGCGGAAGGCCTACGACCGTACGTTACAACTTCGTGGACTGGTTCCTGGTCCCCACAAAATCTGGCTGGCCAACCCAAAACTGCTGGAGAGCATCGTCACTGTTGGCGCGTACTTCCAGACAGAGTCCACCTTGACCAAGCCGGAGATCGAGATCGCCACCTGTGTCGTGACTGGGCATTGGAAGGCGGCGTACGCGATCTACGAGCATGAGCGGATCGCTGAGCGCCTCGGCCAACTTGAGCCTCAAAAGGTCGAGGGCCTAATCGCGGGCATTCCCGTCACGTTCGACGATCCCCGCCAGAAGATCGTCTACGAGCTCGCATCGGCGCTGGTCGCCTGCCGGATACCGCCAATCGGAATGTTTCGCCGGGCCCAGGACCTCCTCGGGGATGCGGGCATCGTCGACGTGACCGTGCTCATGGGTTGGTTCAGCGCTGTATCGCTCACCCTCATGGCCTACGACGTCCCATCGAACGCTGTGGGCCTCGACCAGTAGCCTCCAACCGCCGGACCCAAGGAAACCCGACAATGTCCCCCACCCCGATCCCCCTGGGCGGCCGATTGCCGCTCGCAGACTACAGCTCTCTGACCGCCCAACAGCAGCGTTTCTTCGACGAGATGACCAGCACTGTGGTACCCTGGGCCGGCGCCTCCTCTTTCCTCGCCCAAGATGGAGAGGGAAGGTTCATCGGGCCGTTCAATCCGGCCCTTCTGCACCCGGAGTTGGGTAAGAGCTTCCTCGAACTTCAGTACGTCGAGGTCAATCACAGTGTCCTGACCGCACGGACCCGCGAAGTGATCATCCTAACCGTCGGAAGCGTTTGGCAGGCGAAGTATGAACTGTACGCCCACTCCGCCGTCGCCGGCCACGCCGGTCTACCCGAAGACGTCGTCATCTCGTTGGTCGCGGGTGAGACCCCCGACGGCCTCCAGCCGGAAGAACTGATCGCCCATCGCGTGGCCAGACAGCTTACGGTCGAACGCCGTATCGACAACAGCCTCTACCGGATGGCCGAAGACAGCTTCGGACGCCAAGGCGTGCTCGACATCGTCATTCTGGTGGGCATCTATCAGACGGTGTGCGGGCTGCTCAATGCCTTCGAGATCCCCGCTCCCAGCCCGGTCCGCAGCCAGAGCAGTCAGGCGCTCGGCTATGGTCGCTGACAACCCCCACGTCTGGGTCCCAGAAGGCGGCGTCGCTGTCTCGGTGGATTTGGCCGCCGTCGCTGAATCCCCGGACATTGCCTGGGCGCCTCATCCCGCTCTTCGCCTACGACACTCCGCGAAGCGCTGGGTCGTTCAACGAGACGCGAATTTGATCGCTCTCCTCACTGATGGTTTGAAACGGAGCATGGCATGCCAATAGCACCCATTCCTGCGGTCGCGCTGACGCCAGTCGCGTACTTCCCGAAGGGCTACTTCCTCGAGAACCTGGCAGTCCGCAGCGACGGCTCTGTTCTCGTCAGCTCGCTGCTCCACAAGGAGCTCTGGTGCGTCCCGGGACCCGAACCGAGCCTCGACGCCAAACCTATGATCGTCCACACCTTCGAGAACATCGTGATGGGCGTCGTCGAGGTAGAGCCGGACATCTTCATCGTCAGCCTCAGCGACGGCTACACAACGCACGAATCCCACCTCGCCCGGATCGACCTTAACGGATGGGCGCCCGGCGAACCTGTCGCACCGGAGATCATCTATACGTTCGATTACCGAGTCCGAGCGCTGAACGGAAGTTGCCTGGTCGCGCCCGGCGTGATGCTGATCGCTGACTGTTTCGCCGGCCTCATCTGGAGGATTGACCTGAGCCCTGGCGCTCGCGACGCACGCGCAAGGATCTGGATGCAACATCCGACCATGAGCATGGATCTCGACAGCGAGGTCGCGCCACCGCCCCAACCTGGGATCAACGGGATCCACTACGGTCCGAAGACTGGGTATGTTTACTACACCTCGACGGCGCAGCAGGTGTTCATGCGGATCGCAGTTGATCGGGACACGTTGGATCCTGCAGGTCTCCCGGAGTTCGTCGCGGCGATCGACAAGACTGACGATTTCTGCATCGACGAGATTGCCGGCTTCGCCTACGTGACCCGTCACCGCGGCAACACGATCGACCGGGTCCCGCTCGCCCCAGGTCATGGGAGTGAAGTGCGGCACATCGTCGGCGATCCGTTTGACGAGCGGCTCGTCGGACCGTCGAGCGCCGCATGGGGCCGGGGCCCATCGGATATGGGGCGTGTGGCCTACGTCACCATCGACGGTGGCCGGACCGCCCCGCCGCCCGACGGCATCATCCGCGACGCCGCACTGCTGCGCATTGAGCTGCGGCCGGCCACCGTCGGCGAAGCTCCGGCGTACGCGACGGCGGGTCGGTGATGAATAGGTACAGCGAGGTCGTCACGACAGGGCCGGTCCGGCTCGAGACCTATGTCGACGGACAACGTTCTGGCAGCGGGGGGCGCGATGTCGTCGTGCTGCCCTCCTACGGGCGAGGCAGCGGCGAGGACTTTGACCGACTGGCCGCCTCGCTTGCCGCGGCCGGCCACCGCGTCCTGCGCCCACAGCCCCGCGGGATCGCCGGCTCGACGGGACCTATGCAGGACGTCACGATGGAAGACCTGGCCGATGACGTTGCGGCCGTCATTGAACAGCTCGGCCGCGCCCCCGCGGTCGTTCTCGGCCACGCGTTCGGGAACTTCGTCGCGCGGGTGTTGGCGACCAACCATCCGGATAGGGTTGCAACCGTCATCCTCGCCGCCGCCTCCGGCCGCACCGTAGACCCGGAGGTCAACGGGGCTCCCTTCCGGGCGGGTGACCTGACCCTCCCGGACAGCGAGCGGCTCGCCGCGCTAAAGCTCGCCTTCTTTGCTCCGGGGCACGACCCGTCAGTCTGGTTGTCCGGCTGGTATCCGGCGACGCTTACAATGCAGCACGAAGCCGTCAAGCGTTTGAACCCCGCGCTCTATTGGGGTGCGGGAGCCGCGCCGATCCTCGAGATCATTGCTGAGCACGACCCGTTCCATGTTCGCGACGAGTGGGGCGACCTCCGGAGCGAACTTGGCGACCGGGTGATAACCACGGTTATCAAAGCCGCTGGCCACGCTCTGTTCCCGGAGCAAACTGATGCCGTTGCAGAGACGATCATAAGCTATCTCTTTCGCAATGTGCCGGGACGGCTCTGAGCGCTCCCGCGACCGTCCGTCGGCGGCTTCGATAGAACGACGCTCGATGGCCTCGATTGGCGTTTCGCCCGTTTCACAGTCCTGACTGTTGATTTTCACTGAGATCTGACCCGGGTCAAATCTCGACGAAAACCCCGGGTCAGATCTCAGTGAAAATCAACAACGAAACCATTGGCCGCTGCCGTCGTGGTATTCGTAGGCGAAGCGGACGGCGATGCGGTTGCCTGCGAACGTCCAGAGTTGCTTAATGAGCCGATAATCGAGTTCGCGCGACCATTTGCGAGTGAGGAAGGCTTCAATCTCGATGCGGCCATTCAAGAATTCGACGCGATTCCGCCAGCGACTGTCGGGCGTGTAGGCAGGAACAACTCGCTCGGGGGATCGGGTGTTCCATGCATCCTCAGCCGCACGCACTTTCTGTATGGCACTTTCCTCGGTGAAGGGAGGAATCGGCAGGCGGATCATAGGTCGGTTCCTTTCATCGCCGTCGGTATGGCGAGTGCGCTCTTGCTCCAACGCCGGTTATGCACCGACTGTTCCCACGGTCGTTATGGAGCAACTGTATGCGGTGTTCAGGTCAAATGCCTAGCCATGAACCCCAGGATTAGCTGTGCAATCACATCAGTCTGTTCATCGAGCGCGAAATGCCCTGCATCGAGCAGAAGCAGCTCGGCGTCTGGAAGGTCGCGCTTGAATGCCTCGGCACCCGCAGCGACGAATGACGGATCATTAGATCCCCAGACGATCAGCGTTGGAGGTTGGTGCGCGCGCAACCAACTCTGCCAAGCCGAGTAGGAGGCAACGTTGGTGCGATAATCGTAGAGCAGTGCCGACTGGATTTCGCGCTGACCAGCCTTTGACAAATGCGCGAATTCATCGGTCCAGCTTGCTGGGTTGTAGCGTTCAGGATGGCTGGTGCCAGCGACATGGCGCTGTTCTGTGCCCACGAAGGAGAGGAAGGCATCAATCACTTCGGGATGAGCCTCCGGGTCGGCCCAGAACTCGGCGATCTTCGCCCATTTCGGGCCAAGCCCCTCTTCATACGCATTACCGTTCTGAGTGATCAGCGCTCGCAGTCGTTCGGGCCGGGCGAGCATCATGCGGAATCCCACGGGCGCGCCATAATCGTGGATGTAGAGAACGTAGCTGTCGATGCCCAGGAGATCCAGAAATCGATCCATCGTTTTGGCGAGCTGATCAAAGCTATAGCGATAGACCGAGGGCGCTGGCGCATCGCTTTGTCCGAAGCCAGGATAGTCGGGCGCGATGACGTGATAGTGGGGTGCGAGGAGCGGGATTAATCCCTCGAACTGGCGTGACGAGGTTGGAAAACCATGCAGCAAGACCACGGTGGAAGCGTCCCGGGGCCCGGCTTCACGGTAAAAGATCCCAACGCCGTCGACGTTCACCCGATGATAGGTCGTCGTGGCGCTGATGGACTGCAGCGGTGCAACTTCCTTCACCATCGCGCGGTCTTGCGTGACAGCGGTGGTGCCGGCCTTGTGAGGGTGACGGTTTTCCATGGTTTTCTCCTTTTACGATTGGCCTAGACGCGGTTATGTGCCAGGGCGAGATCAATTGCAGTCTGTTTGGCCCGTTCGAAATCTCCTGCCGGGTCTTGCGTCAACAATGTCGGCTGGAACCGGATTTCGTCGATCGCCGCGACGCCAGCCTGATTGAGCCAGGCGCGCATATAGGTTGAATGCAGATCGACTCCGAAGGCGGGCGAGGGGAATTCTGCGGCATACGCGCCCGAGGTCAGCACGAGTGTGGCGTGCTTGTTTTCGAGCAAACCAAAATAGCCAGTTTCCGGATTCAAACCCCAGAGCATTCCTGGCTGATGAATAACATCGATGTAGTGTTTCAGCCGATACGGGATACCGCTGTTCCACATGGGCACGGCAAAGAGATAGCGGTCGGCCGCAATGAACCGGCCAGCGATCTCGATAATCTGGCCCCAGGCGGTTCTCTGAACGGCGTTATGACGCTCACCTGTCATCACGTTGATTTTTGCAGCGACCTTATTACCGTCGAATACCGGAAGATCAGCGTCCCAGACCGATAACGTGTCGACCTCAAGATCGGGATTAGCCTTGCGAAGGCTACCCAGATAAGCTTCTGCCAACTGCGCCGATTTCGACTCTTCGCCACGGGGCGACGCCCGCACATATAGTAGTTTGGCCATGATCAATTCCTTGTGATTGTAGCGCGTCCGCCCTGCCGGATTTGATGTCAAAAAGGGTCTGGGGCCTGTTCAGGACAGCCGGGCCTCGGCGACCGCCAACGTATCGATATATTGGCGAAAGCGGGTGATCCTGCCGTCCGCGACGGTCCAGACATGGGCGTATCTGGCGTGGGCGGTCTTTCCCGTCGCACCGTGCACGCCGGTGAAGTCCCCAAGTGAGACAACGCCGTCGCCCTCGGTGATGAACTCGGACGGGACGAGCGCAAAGCTAGTCCACTCATCCATCAGCGGCTTGAACAAGCCCTCAGCGACGCGCTCCGGTCCACGGCCATCCACCTTGTAGTGCCACATCGTGATCCATTCGATGTCTGGAGCCATCAGACCCAGTGCGCCAGCCGCATCACCAGATTTGAGTTTGTTGTAAAAGGAGGCAACAATATCAGTGAGTGTTAGCATTTTAAGTCTCCGTGGATTTGGTGGGCGATGGGGCGTCAGCCGATATGTTTGGCAAGGAATTCGCGCATCGCTAGGCCGATTTCTCGAGCATGGGTCTCCAGGGCGAAATGACCGCTATCGAAGAAGCGGATGTCGGCCGAAGGCACATCGCGCTTGAACGCCTCGGCGCCGGGCGGGATGAAGAACGGATCGTTCTTGCCCCATACCGCTAATACCGGCGGCTGATGCTGGCGCAGATATGCCTGAATGGTGCCGTAGAGGGCGACGTTGGACTGGTAGTCGAGCAGCAGGTCCAGCTGAATTTCGGTATTACCCGGCCGCGCCAAATAGAAATCGTCTAAATTGCGGCCATCGGGTGAAACCAAACTCGGGTCCGCGACGCCGTGGGTGTACTGAAACAAAGTCGTCTGTGGAGCCAGTAAGCCGCGCAGGGCATCGCGGTTGGCTTGGCTTGGCTCGCTCCAATAGGCTTGGATTGGCGCGAAGGCATCGGACACGCCCTCAAGATAGGTATTGCCATTTTGGGTTATGATCGCGGTAATCCGCTCAGGGTGCTTGACTGCCAGGCGGAAACCCACGGGTGCGCCATAATCGAAGACGTAGATTGCAAACTTGCCGAGACCGAGCACTTCGGTGAAGCGGCCGATCACCTTGGCGATATTCTCGAAACTGTAGGTAAACTTGTCCCGCGCCGGCTGCTCGGTCATGCCAAACCCAGGCAAATCGGGTGCCACGACGTAATAGCGGTCACAAAGTTTCGGCATCAGATCGCGGAACATATGGCTCGCACTAG
>JABEVI010000186.1 GCA_013044085.1 Steroidobacteraceae bacterium | reverse complement strand
GAAGCTGTCCGCCATGCCGCCGGAACACTGTCCGGCATCACTCCGGAACGCTGTCCGCCATCAGTCCGGAATCCTGTCCGTCATGGCCCGGAACGCGCACTGGAAGGTCGGTCATGCCGAATCGCGTCCCTGAGGGTGGGCTTTTCGATCCACTGAGCTTCGGTCGGCGTGGCCCCGATCGGCGCGACCGCCTGTCGCCTGCGCAAATCCGGCAGATTGCGCGCACCGTGGCCCGCACTCCGGAAGTCATGGTCAAGGTTTTGCCATCCGCTGCAACTTCGGTGTCGGCGGTGCGCCAGCATCTGGCTTACGTCGGCAGGAACGGGGAGGTCGCGCTGCAGACCGACGACGGGCAGCAGCTTCAAGACCGTGAGGCAGCCGCAGACCTGGTCCAGGATTGGGACCTCGATCTGGCGGAATGCCAGTCGGGACTTGGCGGAGTGCAGAGTCAGCGGGCGCCGAAGCTGGCGCACAAACTGGTGTTTTCGATGCCGGCTGGAACGCCGCCGGACAAGGTTCTGCTCGCAACGCAACGGTTCTGCCGCGAGCAGCTGGCGCTCAAGCACCGCTACGCCATGGCACTCCATACCGACGAGCCCCATCCCCATGTCCACGTGATCATCAAGGCGATCAGCGAGCAGGGCGAGCGCCTGAATATCCGCAAGGCCACCCTGCGTGCGTGGCGCGCGGCATTCGCAAGCCACCTGCGTCGCGTCGGTGTCGCCGCGAATGCGACGCCGCGCTTCGTCCGTGGAGAGACGCGCCCGCGGAAGTCCGATGGCATTTTTCGGGCCGCTCGACGCGGCGCGTCGATTCACCTGCGCGATCGGGTCGAGGCAGTGGCAACCGGACTACGCGAAGCAGACCGAACCTGTGATCCAGCCAAAGCGCGGATACGCGAAACACGGCGAGACCTGGAACGCGGATGGCTCGCCACCGGCGACGCGCTGAGGAGCCAGGGGCAGTCGGCCCTCGCCGACCAGACCCGGCAGTTTGTCCGCAACCTGCCGCCGGCCAGGACGGAGCGGGAGTGGCTCATGGCGGGATTACTCGAACAAGGCCGCAGCCGTCGCGTTCAGGAATTGGAGATGACACGCTGAATCGCCCCACTCGCCAATGAAAGTTGGGCCTAACCGGCCATGGCCGGTACAATATTAAGAACTGCCTCCAGAGTCGCAGGAGCGCAATTTTAAGATGGTGTTAAAGACGGACATTCGGAGCCAGCCGGCGTACAGCGTCGCCGAAGCCGCCCGCTACCTCAAGGTGGCGCCCGCCACGCTACGCTCTTGGGTTGTGGGACGTCCTTATCCGAAGGGAACCGGCACTGCCCACTCGAGTCCGCTCATTCGCCCTGCGAAATATCCTCCGCCGACGCTGTCCTTCTGGAACTTGATCGAAGCTCACGTACTGCGCTCCTTGCGAACCGATCACGCCGTGAAGATGGATGCCCTGCGCCGCGCGATCCATTATTCCGGGCAGACCCTCAATATTGAGAGGCTACTTTTGAGCCCGGAGCTGCGCACGGATGCCGGTAAGTTGCTGTTGGAGCGGTATGGCCAGCTGATCGAACTGTCTGCTTCGGGTCAGGTGGCTATGCGTCGCCTGTTCGATGTGCACCTGGCCCGGGTCGAATGGGATGATTGGAAGTTTCCGGTTCGACTGTTCCCTGTGACCACCGGTGATGTGATCGGAGCGGCGAGGCCCATCGCCATCGACGCGCATGTGGCCTTTGGAAGACCGGTCCTGGCTCAAAAGGGCATCACGACGGGGGCCATTGTCGAACGCATGGATGCCGGCGAATCCGTCACTGATCTGGCCGAAGACTACGACGTGTCTACGGAAGAGATCATGGAGGCCGTGCTCTACGAGCGCGCCGCGTGAACTTCGGTCCGGTCTTTTTCACGGACCGCGACCTCGGCAAGAAATTCCCTGAGATCCTGCGTGCCGGCGGCTTGGCGGTGGAACGGCACGCGGATCACTTCCGGCCCGACACTTCCGATGAAGAGTGGCTGCGCGAGATCGGCGCGAAGCGCTGGATCGCGCTTACCCATGACGGGCGCATTCGCTACAAGCCGAACGAATTGGCGACCGTGATGCAGCACGGCGTGGCATTGCTGGTGATCGTGGGGCATGCGCCCTATCCAGACCTGGCACGAGCGTTCCTGGCTACGAAGGGGCGCATCCTGAATTTCCTTGAGCGGCATCAGCCCCCGTACATCGCCAAGGTTTACCGGCCGGCGCCGGGTGATGTTGCCAAAGATCCGTCGACTCCGGGTCGAATTGAACTGTGGCATCCTCCGAAGGTCACTGCAATGGCCCGACGCACCTGATTCAGCGCAAGCACGAAGGCGTGCTTCCGGTTCGATCACTGCGGCCGCATGTGGAAAGACGGTCACGCCGCCTGAAACGCCTTCCCGAATCGCCCAGTAACCACCTTCCTCCCCTCCTCGATCTGTGCGTCCACAAGGTCCGCCCACCACTGCAGCATCTCGCGTCGCTGCGCGAGGTACTCGGCCTTGTTGTAGACACCGCGTACGCCCTTCTGCTCGTGCGCGAGCGCCTTCTCGATCCAGTCGGAATTGAAGCCCGCCTCGTGTAGCTGCGTCGAGGCCGTGCGGCGGAAATCGTGGATAACGAAATCCCGCACGCCGAGGTCGAGCGAGCGGATCGCCTGGTTGAGTGTGCTGTGGGCGATCGGCTCCTTCAGCGTGTTGCGGCTCGGCAGCACCCACGGCGACTTGCTGGCGAGCCCCTTCAATTCCTCGAACATCGCCACTGCTTGTTTGGACAACGGCACCAGGTGCGGCTTGTCCTTCTTCATCCGCTCTGCCGGAATCAGCCACTCGGCCTTCTCGAAGTCGATCTCGTCCCAGCGCGCACCGATCAGCTCGCCTTTGCGGATCATGCACAGCACCAGCAAGTGCAGCGCGAGCTTGTACTGCCGCCGGATGGAAGACTGGTAGATGCCGCGCAGCAGCTGGCCGATCTCAGCTTGCGAGAGGGCCACGTCGCGGCTGCGGGCCGTAGCGATGAAGCGCGCCTCGATGGCGGCGGCGGGATTGAACCGCGTCTTGCCGCGCGCGATCGCGTAGGCGAACAGCCGCTTGATGACGTTGCGGGTCTGCAGCGCCATCTGATCAGCACCTCGGGCCTTCACGGCATCCGTGATCGCGAGGATGTCCGGGATGGTGACGTCGGCCACGGGCTTGTCGCCGATGGCGGGCAGGACGTCCTTGTCGAGGACGCGGCGGATGTTGCGCGGCTCGCTGTTGGTCCGGGTCACGACGTCGGCGTACCAGAGGTTCGCAAACGCGGCGACGGTGTCCGTGGCGCGCCCCGCCTGCGCGACCTTCTCGGCCTGTTTGGCGGCCGCCGGCGACTGGCCGTGGGCGATCAGCGCCCGGCACTGCTCGCGCCACAGGCGGGCTTGGCTAAGCGTGTGCGCGGGGTATTCGCCGAGCGTCACCCGCTCCTTCTTCGAGCCCCGGCCGCCCAGCCGGTACTGCATCCGCCAGACCGTTTTGCCGGTCGGCTGCACTTCAACGTAGAGCCCGCCTCCGTCCGCGAGCTGATAGACGCGCTCTTTCGCCTGCAAACGCTGGAGTTTCGTGTCAGTGAGTGCCATGCGTGCCTCCATGGAAAAAAGCGCGGTGCCCCCATGAAAAAACGCCCCGTGCCCCAGGAACATTTTCTGACTCCCTCCATGGGGGCATCTATGGGGGCACCGTGGGGCACCCATGGGGGCACAGTAACAAGGCTTCCCCTGGATGGCAATGGACGAAAGTGGGGTAAAACGCCTAGAAAATAGGCACTTTATGCGATGCCACCGGAGGTCGCTGGACGTCTCCGGACGTCCCGCTATTTTCCGATGCAGAAATTCGCGAAGATCTCCCCGAGGAGGTCGTCGCTGCTGAATTCTCCGGTGATCTCGCTAAGCGCCCGCTGGGTCAAACGCGCCTCCTCAGCGACCAGTTCCACCGCGCCGCCCGCCAGATGCGCCGCAACCCCCGCCTCGAGATGAGCACGCGCCCGTTCGAGCGCAGCCAGATGCCGGCGCCTGGCGGTGGGCGCCGCCGCTTCGGTCGTGAAATCCCCGGCGAGTGTGCGCAGGTGGGCGCGTAGCAGCTCGACGCCCGCGCCCGTCTTGGCGCTCAGGGCAATACGCGGCGGCTGTGCGCCAGGTTCGGCGAACGCGCGGCCGGCGACCAGATCGATCTTGTTGAGCACGATGGTGAGCGGCACGCCGGGCGCAAGGCCGCCGAGCTCGGCGGTGAGCGCGTCCTCATCGAGCGGCACATGGGCCGCGGTGTCGACGAGGTAGAGCACCCGGTCGGCCTGCGCGATGGCGGCGCGGGCGCGACGGACACCCTCGGCCTCGATGGCGTCGGTCGCGGCGCGCAACCCGGCGGTGTCCACCAAATGCAGCGGAATGCCGCCCTCGAGCACCTGATGCCGAAGAAGGTCCCGGGTCGTTCCCGGCACCTCGGTCACGATCGCGAGCTCCTCGCCGGCGAGCCGATTCAATAAACTCGACTTGCCGGCATTCGGCTTGCCGGCGATCACAACCGTGATTCCCTCGACGAGCCGAACTCCTCGCTCGGCGCTCGCGCGCACGGCGGCGATTTCGTCCTGCAGCCGCACGAGGCTTGCGCCGGTCTCGGCGTCCGCGTCCGAGTCAATTTGTTCGTCCGGGAAATCGATCGCCGCCTCCAGCCGAACGCGCAGTGCGGTCAGCTGCGCCTGCAGGGCACCGATCCGTGCGGAGAACTCGCCTTGCAGGGAGCGCACGGCGGCGCGCGCCGCGGCCGTGGAGGCCGCGCCGATCAGGTCGGCGACAGCCTCCGCCTGGACGATATCGAGCTTGCCGTTGAGGAACGCGCGCTGGCTGAATTCCCCGGGCCGCGCGGCGCGGCAGCCGAGTTCGAGCAGCCGGCGCACAACGAGGTCGAGCACGACCGGCCCGCCATGACCCTGCAGCTCGAGCACATCCTCGCCGGTAAACGAGTGTGGCGCCGGGAAATACAGCGCGATGCCTACATCGAGGCTGAGCCCGTCGGCATCGCGGAAGGTGGCGAGCGTCGCGTGGCGGGGTGAGGGCAGCGCACCGAGCAGCGCGGTGGCGATACGCGCCACGCCATCTCCCGACAGTCGCACGACCCCGATGGCGCCGCGCCCGGGAGCACTTGCAACGGCGGCGATGGTGTCAGCGCTCGACATACCCCGCCGCCGTCTACGGACTCAGTCTCGCTTGCGCGCTTCGCGCTGCACGATCTGGTTGATGCGCCATTGCTGCACGATCGACAGCACGGTGTTCGTCAACCAATACAGCACGAGACCGGACGGGAACCACGCCATGGTCGCGGTCATCACGAGAGGCATGAACTGCATCACCTTCGCCTGGGTCGGATCGGGCGGGGCGGGATTGAGTTTGAACTGCGCGAACATCGCGCCGCCCATCAGCAGCGGCAGCACGAAGTACGGGTCGCGAACCGACAGATCGTTGACCCAGAGCATGAACGGCGCCTGGCGCATCTCGACGCTCTCGAGCAGCACCCAGTAGAAAGAGATGAAGAACGGGATCTGTACGATCATCGGCAGGCAGCCGGCGAGCGGATTGATCTTCTCCTTTTTGTATAAGTCCATCATCGCGCGGCCGAGCTTCTCGCGATCGTCCTTGTAGGTTTCCTGAATCTGCTTCATGCGCGGCCCGACGCTGCGCATCTTCGCCATGGAGCGCCCGCTCGCCTGGCTCAAGGGGAAGAAAATCAGCTTGATCAGCGCGGTCACGAGGATGATCGACCAGCCCCAATTGCCGGTGATGCCATGGACCCAGTTCAAGGTCTTGAACAGCGGTTCGGCGATCACGGTGAGCTTGCCATAGTCGACCGCGAGCTCGAGTCGCGGACCGGTTGCCGCCAGCTGGGATTGCAGCTTCGGTCCGACGAAAACCTTCTCGGCGAAATTCGCCGTCGCACCCGGGGCGACGGTCTGCATCGGTCCGGTCGCGCGCAGCAGAAACACATGGCCATGAACCAAAAGCTGATAGGCGAAGGGCTCGCCCGCGGTCGGTACGATCGCCGATACGAAATGATGCTGCAGGGCGGCAAGCCAGCCATTCGTGATCGTCCGCGAGAACGGCGTGGGCTTGTCGACGTTGAGTGGCAGATCCTGATACTTGTCACCGTCGTAGATCGCCGGTCCCATGAAGGAATACGTGGCGACGTTGAAGTACGAGCGTTTGACGATCTTCCAGTGGCGCAGAATCTGCGCATAGGTGGCGAGTTCACGCGGCGCCGCACTCGCGTTGACGACGTGGTAGGTCACGCCGATCGCGTAGCTGCCGCGGGTAAAGACGAAGGTCTTCGTCACGGTAAGTCCGTGGCCGTCGGTCCAGGTCAGCGGCACGCGCAGCTCTTTTTCGCCGGGCGCCAGCCGGTAGGAATTTTGCGACGCGCTCCAGGTGACGAGGTGATCCGGCACGAGCTCGCCGCTCTCGCCGGTGAGCCCGGTCTGGATGACGTACAGGCTATCGGGATTGTCACGGTTCAGCAGGCGAACGACGCGGTTTGGCTGATCCTTGTGCACCGGGTACCGTCTGAGGTCGGCTTGATCGAGTTCGCCTCCCTGTAGGTCGATGCGCATGTTGAAAACATCGGTCCTGACGTGCAAGGAGCGCGCGGCGGTGGTGGCGGGCGGCGGGACGTTGGTTGCCGGGGCGGCGCCGACCGGCGTGCCCGTCGGATGCACGGGAGCCGTGGGCGCGGCGGCGAACGGCACGGTGTCATCGAATTGCTGCGAGTGAGCCCGGGCCGGGGCGGTCGCGGCGGCAGACGCTGCTGAGCGCGCGGAATCGGCCGTCCAAGTGGTGTAGTTGACGTACAGCAACGCGGCGAGCGCGACCCAGAGCATGATGCGGGTGTTAGGCATGGAACGATCTCTTTTCCGGCACCGGATCGTAGCCGCCCGGCGTGAAGGGATGACAACGCAGAATGCGTTTGACGGTAAGCCACAGGCCGAGCAGCGGACCATGCCGCTCGATCGCCATGTGGGCATAGCATGAACAACTCGGGTAGAAACGGCAGCTCGGTCCGAGCAGGGGGCTGATCAGGATCTGGTATCCGCGAATGAGCCACATCAAAATCAGGCGCATAGACCTACCACCGCTGCCGAATCGTCGACCAATGCTTCTCCAGGCTCGCACGCAGTGCGTGCGCTGCCACGCCTCGCGCAGCATCACGGGCGGCGACGGTGACATCGACTGCCGGCAGGTCCTGTTGGTTCAAGCGAAAAGACTCGCGTGCGATGCGCTTGATGAGGTTGCGAGCGACCGATGAACCGGCGCTTCGTGTCGATATCGCCAGCCCGAGGCGCGGTCGGCCTCCTTGATTCGCGAGCACCGAAAGGCTGAAGTAGGCGTCAGAGAGCCGTTTTCCGCTGCGCCGCACCTCACGAAATTCGGCCGGCAAATGCAAGCGTTTGCTGGGTTCTAACCGGTACTGCGGTTTCGTCCGCGGCTCGTTCAGAAGATGCTTACGGGCAGAGGCGCTTGCGGCCCTTGGCGCGACGTCGCGCCAGGACGAGACGGCCACCCTTGGTGGCCATGCGAGCGCGAAACCCGTGTGTGCGGGCGCGGTGCAAATTACTGGGATTGAATGTACGTTTCATGGCGGTGGGGCAGCGCTGCAGCCTGTTTGGTACGCGGGTCGGTCGCGAAAGGCGGCAAGGGTACTTAGCGAGGCCGGACGTGTCAATAGACGGGTCGTTTGGTTGGCGCTAGACTCTGCGCCCTTTCCGTCGAACCAACCAGCCGCCACCGTTTGGATCCTAAAGGAGCGTGCGCTCTTGACAGAGTCGCTGTGGATTCGCTGTCTTCGCGTGCTCGAGGGCGAGCTGCCGGACCAGCAATTCAACACCTGGGTTCGGCCGCTGCATGCGGTCGAGCACGACGGGCAGCTGATGCTCCTCGCACCCAACCGTTACGTGATCGACTGGCTCGACCAGAATCTGCTGCCGAGGATCCGCGAGTTGATCCGGGCATTCGCGGAGGGACCCGTGCCCGAACTCACCCTCGACGTCGGCGCGCGGGCGAGCGCGGCCGCGCCGAAGCCTGCGGCCATAGTTGCGCCTGCCCTCGCGGCGCGCGCTCCGGCGCCGCGCTCTGAGCGCGGCATACCGCTGGTGCTCGGCAGCCGCATCAACGCCGAGTTCACCTTCGACACTTTCGTCGAGGGCAAGAGCAACCAGCTCGCCAAGGCGGCGGCGGTGCAGGTGGCGGGAAACCCGGGCAAAGCCTACAACCCGCTGTTCATCTACGGTGGCGTGGGCCTGGGCAAGACGCATCTGATGCACGCGGTGGCGAATGAATTACGGGCGCGCAACGCCGGCGTGCGCCTCGCCTATGTGCACAGCGAGCGCTTCGTCGGCGACATGGTCAAGGCGTTGCAACACAACACGATCAACGACTTCAAGACCTCCTATCGATCCCTCGATGCGTTGATGATCGACGATATCCAGTTCTTCGCCGGCAAGGAGCGTTCCCAAGAGGAGTTCTTCCATACCTTCAACGCCCTGCTCGAGAGCCAGCAACAGGTGATCCTGACCTGCGATCGCTACCCGAAAGAGGTCGACGGTCTCGAGGAGCGCTTGAAATCACGCTTCGGCTGGGGCCTGACGGTCGCGATCGAGCCACCGGAACTCGAGACCTGTGTTGCGATTCTGATGAGCAAGGCGGCGTTATCGCATGTCGACCTTCCTGAAGAGGTGGCATTCTTCATCGCCAAACGCATTCGCTCCAACGTTCGCGAACTCGAAGGGGCCCTAAGGCGGGTCGTGGCGACCTCGAACTTTACCGGCAGACCGATCACACAGGAATTCGCGAAGGAAGCTCTGCGCGATCTGCTTGCTCTGCAAGAGAAGCTGGTGACGGTGGAGAATATTCAGAAAACGGTCGCCGAGTACTACAAGATCCGTATTGCGGATTTGTTGTCCAAGCGCCGCAATCGTTCCATTGCCAGACCGCGACAGGTGGCCATGGCGCTCGCCAAGGAGTTGACCAACCACAGTCTGCCGGAAATCGGCGATGCGTTCGGTGGCCGCGATCACACGACGGTGTTGCACGCCTGTCGACGCATCAAGGAATTGCGCGAAGTGGAACGCCGGGTCGGCGAGGATTACCTGAACTTGTTGAGAACTCTGGCAGGATGAGGGTGCAAAAGCTGTGGATTGATCTGTGGATGAATTCATCCACACGATGTCGACAGGCGGCGGACAGGTGCCAAACAACAAAGACTCCCCAGAGTTATGTTTTTAAAGTATTGATTACAAAGGGTATTATTGGCTTATCCTCCATCAGCCGTGTCCTTCATAATCAGTATTATCATCTTTAAGAATTAAGATTCTTTAGAATAAGGCGATCGAGCGGACGGGAAAAAAGCATGAAACTGACGGCGGAACGAGAGAAATTGCTAGCCCCCCTGCAGGCCGTGATCGGAGTCGTGGAACGACGCCAAACGATGCCGGTGCTTGCCAATGTGCTGCTGACGGTTCGCGATGGACGCATGTCGATCACGGCGACGGACTTGGAAGTGGAATTGGTCTCGGCAACCGACGTGACGGTGCAGGAACCCGGTGATATCACGATACCGGGTCGCAAATTGCTCGATATCCTGCGGGCTCTCCCGGAGCGGTTGGAAGTGTCGATCGCATTGGACGGCGAAAAGGTCGTGGTCAAGGCGGGCAGGAGCCGATTTTCCCTGTCCACCTTGCCGGCAAACGAATATCCGGTGATCGAGGATATCAACGCCGAACAGAGCGTTGAAATCGCAAGCGCAGCCTTGGCGCGCCTTCTCGAGAAAACGCATTTCTCGATGGCGCAGCAGGATGTTCGTTATTACTTGAACGGCATGCTGATCGAGATCGATGGTGAAATGCTGCGCGGTGTGGCGACCGATGGACATCGATTGGCCTTATCCGAAGCGGCCTTGGCGGCCAAGGCGAAAACCTCTCAACAAGTCATCGTGCCACGTAAAGGCGTGCTGGAGTTACAGCGGACCTTGGGGAGCGAGGGAACTTGCCTGCTGGCAATCGGCACAAATCATATTCGCGCCCAAATCGGCGATGTTCGGTTTACTTCGAAGCTCATTGACGGGAGATTCCCCGATTATTCACGGGTAATACCCGCAGCGCCAGCAACCGCGATCAAGGCCGATCGGGATACGTTGCGGCAAGCTTTGCAGCGCACCGCGATTCTCTCCAACGAGAAATATCGTGGGATTCGGATCATGGTCAAGGATAATTTGCTGACGATTCAAGCGCATAACCCAGAGCAAGAGGAGGCTGAAGAGCAGATCGAGGTGATTTACGGTGGACCCGATCTTGAGGTTGGGTTCAATGTGAACTACCTGCTCGACGCGCTTTCCGCGATCGACGGTGCTGAAGTGGAATTAGGTCTTACCGACAGCAACAGCAGTTGCCTGATCCGGTCGCCCGGAACCGCCAGCTCTCGCTATGTTGTTATGCCGATGAGACTGTAAGTCGGGGCCACCAATGGGTTTGCGCCAGCTGCAGGTGACGGATTTCCGTTGCTTGCGGTCCGCATCTCTGGACTTCGATCCCCAATACACGTTGATCAGTGGTCCGAACGCTTCGGGTAAAACCAGTCTACTCGAAGCCATTTACCTGTTGGGGCGCGGCCGATCTTTCCGGACGCGCAAGCCAGGCCGCTTGATCCGCTTCGATGCGGAACAGTTCATCGTCTTCGGGCAGATCGAGAACGCCGGCGTTCGAGTGCCTCTCGGCATCGAGGGGCGCTCCGATGGCATGCGCGCACGTATCTCCGGTCGGGATGCGACGTCGATGGCCGACGTCGCGCTGCAGTTTCCGGTGCAAATCATCGATCCGGAAGTTCATCGCTTGATCGAGGAGGGACCCCATACCCGTCGACGCTTCTTGGATTGGGGAGTGTTCCACGTGGAACCACGATTTCTGGCGTCCTGGCACCGATATCGACAGGCACTCTCGCAGCGCAATGCCGCGCTACGTGCCGGGCAGAACGAGGCATTGGTGTCCCTATGGAACCCAGAGCTCATTCGTGCCGGAACAGAAATGAGTGAAGCCCGCTGCAGCTATGTGGCGGCGCTGGCGGCGAGCGCGTCTCCGGTCGTCGAGCGCTTGCTCGGTGCGCGCCTGACGCTGCGCTACCAGCCGGGTTGGGCGCAAGACGTCGGGTTCGCGCAGGCCTTGGAGCGGACTTGGATCGCCGACGTTCAGCGTGGCGCGACCCAGGTCGGCCCACACCGGGGCGAACTTATCGTACAAATCGACGGGCTGCCGGCGCGCGAGCACATCTCGAGGGGGCAGCAAAAGCTTCTCGCGGCTGCCCTGCTGATCGCCCAACTCGAGCTATTTGCCCAACGGCGCGTGATTCGCCCAACCTTGCTTCTCGACGACCCAGCGGCGGAGTTAGATGACGGTCGCTTGGGCGCGCTCCTGGTGGAGGTGCTGCGGGTGAGTCCGCAGTTGATTGTGACAACATTACAGCCAAGATTTGCCGCCTTGGGGCAACCCGGTGTTCAGTGGCGGGTCGAGGCCGGCAGCTTTAGCGCACTGGACTAAGATCCCCATGTTCCACGTGGAACATGGGGTACCACGAGCCGGCCCGTGGCCGTACCCGGAAACTGCTAGAATCAAGCCCTAAGTCACAGGATCCATTATGGCCGAACAGGACGTTTACGACTCCAGCAAAATCAAGGTGTTGAAGGGGCTCGATGCCGTCCGCAAGCGCCCCGGAATGTACATCGGTGATACAGACGATGGCAGCGGCCTGCATCACATGGTTTTCGAGGTTGTCGATAACGCGATTGACGAAGCCTTGGCGGGTCATTGCGATCGGATCGTCGTGACGATCCATGCCGACGAGTCGGTGACGGTAACCGACAACGGCCGTGGAATCCCGGTGGATATTCATCTCGAGGAGGGTCGTTCGGCGGCGGAGGTCATCATGACCGTCCTGCATTCCGGCGGCAAATTCGACGACAGTTCCTACAAGGTCTCCGGTGGTCTGCACGGCGTTGGCGTCTCGGTGGTCAATGCGCTTTCGGACTTTCTCGAGCTCAATATTCGTCGCGACGGCAAGTTGCACCGGCAGGAATATCACCTCGGCGAACCGGTCGCGCCGCTCGCCGCGATTGCCGATACGCAAGAGCGCGGCACCAGCTTGCGTTTCAAGCCCAGCGCCCAGATCTTCACAAACATCTCGTTCAACTTCGAGACCCTCGCAAAGCGCTTACGGGAGCTCTCCTTCCTGAACTCCGGCGTGCGCATCGAGTTGAACGATGAGCGGGATGAAAAATCCGAGGTCTATCAGTTCGAAGGTGGACTCAAAGCCTTCGTGCACCACCTGAATCGCAGCAAGACGGCGGTCCACGAGTCCATCCTCTGGTTCCAAGTGCGCGATGGCAATATCCAGGTCGAGGTCGCCATGCAGTGGAATGACTCGTACCAGGAGAGCATGTACTGCTATACGAACAACATTCCTCAAAAGGACGGGGGTACGCACCTTGCGGGATATCGTGCCGCATTGACCCGCACCTTGAATAACTACATCGAGAAGGAGCTTGCGGCAAAAAAGGAAAAAATCGCGACGACCGGCGACGATGCGCGCGAAGGACTAACCGCGATCTTGTCGGTGAAGCTCCCGGATCCGAAGTTTTCCTCCCAGACCAAGGACAAACTCGTCTCGTCCGAGGTCAAGGGCGTGGTCGAGGCCACTGTGGCCGCGCGCCTCGAAGAGTTCCTGCTCGAGCGTCCGCAGGAAGCGCGAGCCATCGTCAACAAAATCCTCGAAGCGGCACATGCGCGCGAGGCCGCACGCAAGGCGCGTGAGATGACTCGGCGCAAGGGGGCCTTGGATATTGCCGGTCTGCCGGGGAAGCTCGCCGATTGTCAGGAAAAGGATCCGGCGCTGTCGGAGATGTTCCTCGTCGAGGGAGACTCGGCGGGCGGATCGGCCAAACAGGGTCGTGATCGGCGAACCCAGGCCATCCTGCCGCTGAAGGGCAAGATCTTGAATGTGGAGAAGGCGCGCTTCGACAAGATGCTGTCCTCGGCCGAGGTGGGAACGTTGATCACGGCGCTCGGCTGTGGGATCGGCCGCGATGACTTCGATGTGGATAAACTGCGCTACCACCGCATCATCATCATGACCGACGCGGACGTCGACGGTTCGCACATCCGCACCCTGCTACTGACGTTCTTTTACCGGCAAATGCCGATTCTCATCGAGCGTGGTCACATCTACATCGCGCAGCCGCCCCTTTATAAAGTCAAGAAGGGTAAACAGGAGTCCTACGTCAAGGACGATCTCGAACTGAACGCACTTCTGCTTAGCACGGCGATCGACGGTGCTGCACTGCACGTCAACGACGCGGCGCCGCCGCTGGCGGGGCCCGGCCTCGAGTCGCTCGCCCGCCAGTACGTCGAGGTTCAAGGCATCATCCGGCGCTGGGCACGGCGTTACGACGAGCGTTTCCTCGAGCAGTTGTTGTACATGCAGCCGCCCCCGGCTGAGATGTTCGACCGCAGCGAGGAGTTGCGGAATTGGACCGCGAAGTTGGAAGCGCGCCTGAATGCCCTCGATGACGTATCGCGGCGCTACGAGGTGCTCATCGAAGCAATCTCAGGCGGCGGGCATCGGATCAACCTGCACCGTATCGAACATGGCCTGACGACCGAGCGCCATATTCCGCGCGAGTTCTTCGTCTCCGCGGAGTATCGCCGTATCGCCGATCTCGCACAGACCTTGAGCGACTTGTTGGGAACCGGTGCCTACGTGCAACGGGGGGACGAGCGCAAGGATATCGCCAGCTTCAAGGATGCGATCACCTGGCTGTTCGACCAAGCCAAGAAAGGGCAGAGCATTCAGCGCTACAAGGGTCTCGGCGAGATGAACGCGAGCCAGTTGTGGGATACGACGATCAATCCGGAGACGCGTCGGCTGATGCAGGTAAGGATCGAGGATGCGGTAGCCGCCGATGACATCTTCACGACATTGATGGGCGACGCGGTTGAGCCGCGCCGCGAATTCATCGAAAAGAACGCCCTGCAAGTCTCCAATCTCGATATTT
>JABEVI010000185.1 GCA_013044085.1 Steroidobacteraceae bacterium | reverse complement strand
CCCTGATCGCCGGCGCCCTGTTTGCGCTCGTCCTTGCGGTCCACGCCCTGGGCGATGTCCGGCGACTGTTTGCCGATCACATTGAGGACCCCGCAGCTCGCACCGTCGAAACCCATGTCCGAGTGGTCGTAGCCGATATCCAGGACCGTCTTGCGGACGATCGCTTCCACATCGACCCAGGCGCTGGTCGTGACCTCACCGGCAACGATCACGACGCCGGTCTTGACCAGCGTCTCGCAGGCGACCCGACCGCGCGGATCGACGGCGAGGATCGCATCGAGGATCGCATCGGAGATTTGATCGGCAACCTTGTCCGGGTGGCCCTCGGAGACCGATTCGGATGTGAAGGAGAACTGTTTGCTCATGATTGGATTCCAGGGGCCGGTTGACCAAATGTCTGTTCGTAACGCCGTTCGAATTCCGCGCGCGTGAAGTGATGATTTTGCGGACCGCGCGACTCGATCTTCAGCGCGCCCATCAACGAGGCGATGCGCCCGGTGCTCTCCCAGGGCAGGCCGTGCAGCAGGCCGTGAATTAAACCAGCGCGATAGGCATCACCGCAACCTGTCGGGTCGACGACACGCTGCGCTGCGGCGCAAGGTATTTCGTAACAGCGCTCGCGGGTATGGATCTGCGAGCCTTGAGAGCCCCGGGTGATGATCAGCGCCTCGACCCGGGCGAGCACATCGCTGACGCTCCAGCCGGTCTTTTGTTGCATCAGCCCCCACTCGTAGTCATTGACCGCGACCCAGCGGGCCTGGGCGATGAAGGTGTCGAGTTCCTCGCGACCGAACATCGGCAAACCCTGACCCGGATCGAACAGCAAGGGGATGCCGGCGGCCGCGAACTGCGCGGCGTGTTCGATCATCGCCTGGCGGCCGTCGGGGGCGACGACGCCGAGGACCACGTCCGGACCGGCCGCGGCCACCGTGTTGCGGTGGGCGAATTGCATCGCACCCGGATGGAACGCGGTGATCTGGTTGTCGTCGAGGTCGGTGGTGATGTAGGCCTGTGCGGTGAAGGCGTCCTTCACTTCGGTGATGTGATCGAGTTCGATGCCGAACCCGCGCAGCCGCGCCGCATACGCCCCGAAGTCGTGCCCCGCCGTCGCCATCGGCACGCCGCGGTCGCCGAGCAGCATCAGCCCGTAGGCGATGTTCGCCGCGCAGCCGCCGAATTCGCGGCGCATCTCGGGCACCAGGAACGCAACGTTCAGAATGTGCAGTTTCTCCGGCAGGATGTGCGCCTTGAAGCGGTCCGGGAAGATTAAGATCGTGTCATAGGCAACCGACCCGCAGATCAGCGCGCACGGCTTTCGGCTGGGTACCCGGCTCATCCATCCATCCTTCGTGGGCAAACGGGTATTCTAACGCCAAATCTGCACTGCCGGTTTCCTATATCCCGTTGAACATCCGATGACGACCCCAACGCCCGGCTTGTCCAAGCCGCCCGGCATGTCGCGACTTCTCGTGCTGCTCGGTGTCATCTCCCTGCTCGGGCCCTTTTCGATCGATATGTACCTGCCGGCCTTGCCGGCGATCGCGGCCGATCTGCACGCCAGCGCCGCCGCGGTGCAATTGACCCTGCCGGCGTTCTTCATCGGCCTCGCCATGAGCCAGATGCTATTCGGCTCGCTCGCCGATCGCTTCGGCCGCCGGCCCCCGCTGCTCATCGGCCTCGGCGTGGTCGCGCTCGCCTCGATCGGTTGCGCCTTTGCGGCGAGCGCCTGGGCGCTCGCCGCTTGGCGGGTGTTCCAGGCGCTTGGTGTGGGAAGCGTCACGGTGATAACGCGGGCGGTGGTACGCGACAGCTTCGAGGTCGGACACGTCGCCCGGGCGATGTCCCTGCTCGGCATCATCAGCGGCTGCGGACCGATCCTCGCTCCCCAGGTCGGCGGTCTGCTGCTGTCGCTCGCCACCTGGCGGCTGCTGTTCTGGTTCTTGACCGTGCTCGCGCTCGGCGCGCTTGCGGCGGCGACGACGATGCTCGCGGAATCGAGGCCGCACGGCCATCGGCCGGCGATCGGCCCGAAGCTGTGGCTTGCGGTGCTCACGGACCGGCGCTTCCTGCGCTTCGCGCTGCCGGCGAACCTCATCTCGGCGAGCGTATTCGCCTACATCGCGGGCGCCCCGTTCGTGTTCATCGACCAATTGCATCTCACGCCGCAGCGCTTCGCATGGCTGTTCGGCGCCAATGCGCTCGGACTGATGACCGGCGGGCGGATAAACGCCCACCTGGTCGCACGTCTCGGCCCCGAATACCTGTTTCGGCGCGCGATGATCGGCGCCGCGGCATTCGCCGCGATTCTCTTCGCGGTCGCCCTGCTCGGCCGCGGCGGCTTCTGGGCGCTCGCCATCCCCCTCTTTTGCTTCGTCGCGGCGCTCGGCTTCAACTTCTCGAACGGCTTTGCGCTCGCGCTCGCGCCATTCGGCGCGGTCGCCGGCACCGCGTCGGCGATCTACGGCACGATGCAATTCGCCTTCGCCGGCCTCGCCGGCGCCGCGGTGAGCGCGCTCTACGACGGCAGCGCCCGCTCGATGGCCGGCGTCATGAGTGCGCTGACGCTCGCAGCGGTCGTCCTGTACCGCTGGGATTTCGCGTAAGATCTGCACATGACACGACCCCTCCTCCTCGCTCATCTCGGGCCGCGGCTCTGATTATCGGCCGCGCGCAATGCGGCAACTGGCGCGACGCCAGCAGCCGCGAATGGCTCGTCACGAACGGGATGGGCGGATATGCCTGCGGCACGGTCGCTCTCGCCAACACCCGACGCTATCACGGTCTTCTGATCGCGAGCCTCACCCCCCCGGCCGAGCGCACGCTCATGGTCGCGAAGTTCGATGCGAGCATCGAGTACGACGGCACCGGCTACGAACTCGGCGCGAACGAATTTTCCGACGGCACGATCGCGCCCCAGGGCTTCGTGCACATCGAGTCGTTCTCGCTCCGCGACGGCATACCGACCTGGCACTACGCGTTCGACGACGCACTCCTCGAGATGCGCATCTTCATGGCGCCGTTCGCGGCGACCAGCTATGTCGGCTTCACGCTGCTGCGCGGCGCGGCGCGGGCCAGCCTCGCGATCAAGCCCTATGTGTGTTATCGCGGACATCACGGCGATTCGCGCGGCGCGCCCTCGTACCGGATCGAGGCCGCGCAACGCGAGTGCCGCGTGCTCGCCTTCGAGGCCGCGCGTCCGTACCGGCTCCTGATCGATCGGGGCCGATTCGAGGGCGGTGGCGCCTGTTACTGGAATTTCCTGCACCGCGAAGAGGCCGCGCGCGGCCTGGCCGCGATCGAGGACCTGTGGATGCCCGGGGTGTTCCACGCCGAACTCGGCGCCGGTGAACGCCTCTTCCTGACCGCGACCGCGGAGCCGGCGGTGAGCGCCGACGGTG
>JABEVI010000184.1 GCA_013044085.1 Steroidobacteraceae bacterium | reverse complement strand
GCGCAACGGCAAGCTCGACGTCGAGGAACTGCTCGCGCTCGTCAGCCGCCACTACGACTGCATCGATGATGAGCGCCGCGGCGTCGTGCGCTCGATGCGGCTCATGTCCGACGAGGCGCAGGCGCTCACGCGCGAGATCCGTGAGGAAACCGCCTCCCATCTGCAGGCGATTCTCGACAACGTCAATGACGCGATCGTTACCATTGACGAGGACGGCCACATCGAGAGTTGCAACCCGACCGGGGAGCGCATTTTCGGGTATTCGCAGGCCGAGATCCTCGGGCGCACGCTCGACTTCCTGCTGCCCGAGGTCGGCCAGAGCGGCGCGCGCGCCTACCTCGAGCGCCTCGCGACCAAGATCGAGGATACCCACATCGATCTGGCCGCGCAGCAGACCTGGAGCGTCTCGAAGGGTGGCGCCCCGGTAGCCGTCGAGGTCGCCGTCAGCAAGGCGATCCTGAATCGGCGCGAGCGATTCGTCGTCTGCATCCGCGACATCAGCGAACGCCACGTCGCCGAACAGTTGATGCGCGAGAGCGAGGCGCGTTACCGCATCCTCGTCGAGCACGCCCCGGAGGCGATCGTCGTCTTCGACGTCGACCTGCGCCGCTTCGTCGACGTCAACGACAACGCCTGCCGCTTCTTCAAGATGGACCGTGCCGCGCTGCTCGCCAGCGGACCGGAGCACATCAGCCCGCCGTTGCAGATGGATGGCACGCCCTCGTTCGGCGTCGATCGCGGCTACCTCGAAGGCGCCCTTGCCGGTGGGGCACCGGTGTTCGAGTGGTGCCATTGCGACGCCGAGGGGCAGAACATCCTCTGCGAGGTGCGCTTCGTGCGCCTGCCGAGCTCGAACCGTCGCCTGATCCGCGCGAGCATCACCGACATCACCGAGCGCAAGCGCGCCGAGGCGATCGCCGCGGGCGAGCATCGCATCTTCGAGAAGATCGCCGGGAACGCCCCGCTGCAATCCGCACTCGAAGCCATCGCCGAAGTCATCGAAAGGGTACTGCCCTCGAGTTATTGCGCGATCAACCTCCTCGATGCCGGGCGGCGTGTTCTCATGCTGCGGATTGCACCGAGCCTGCCGCGCGAATTCGTGGTGGCGATGGACGAGGCGCCGATCGGCGCGCACTTCGGCGCCTGCGCCGCCTGCGTCGAGGCGGTAGCTCCCGTGATTGTCGCCGACGTCGAGACCGATCCGGTCTGGGAGCGTCGGCGCGAGGTGGTGCGGTTGTGTGGGCTGCGCGCCTCCTGGTCGGTGCCGATTCTTGCCGCAGACGGCCGGGTCGTCGGCACCTTCGCCGTCTACCGGCGTCAGCCGGGCCGGCCCGGCGGACGTGACTTCGAATTGATGCTGCGCATGGCGCAGATCGCCGGCATCGCCATCGAGCGGCGCGGCGCCGAGGATGCGCTGCGCGCGAGCGAGGCGAAGTTCCGCGGTCTGTTCGAGAACGTGATGGAGGGCGTGTATCAATCGACCCGGGATGGCCGGCTGCTTTCGGTGAATCCGGCGTTCGTGCAGATGCTGGGCTATGAGTCGGCCGAGGAAATCTGCGCACTGCCGGTCTGCGCGCTGTACTGGTTCGCCGGCGACCGCGACACCTACGTGCGGCGTATGGAGAGCGAGGGCGAGATGCGCAACGTCGAGTTCGTGCTCCGTCGCAAGGACGGCGGCATGCTCGTCGTGGTCGACAACAGCCGCGTCGTGCGCGACCCGCAGGGGCGCGTGACGGGCTTCGAGGGCACGATCACCGACATCACCGAACGCAAGCGCGCCGAGACCGCGGTGTTCCAGGCGAAGGAGCGCGCCCAGGTGACGCTGCAGTCGATCGGCGATGCGGTGATCACCACCGATTCGACCGGACGCATCGATTACATGAATCCGGTCGCCGAGAGCCTCACCGGCTGCGAGAGCCGCGAGGCGCAGGGTCGGCGCATCAGCGAGGTCTTGACGGTCGTCGATGAGACCAGCCGCGAACTGAGCGAATGCCCGATCACGCGCTGCCTGCGTGAGGGCCAGGTGCTCGGCCTCGCCGAGCACACCGTGCTCGTCAACCGCGGCAGCAAGGAGATCGCGATCCAGGATTCGGCGGCGCCGATCCGCGATCGCGACGGCAACATGATCGGCGCGGTCATGGTCTTCCACGACGTGAGCAAGGAGCGAAGGCTGCATCGCGCGCTCTACTACCAGGCGAGTCACGACACCCTGACCGGCTTGATCAACCGCCGCGAGTTCGAGAACCGGCTCACGGCCGCGGTGGAGAGCGTGCATGAGGACGCGCACAGCCGGCATGCGCTGCTCTACCTCGATCTGGATCAATTCAAGGTCGTCAACGACACCTGCGGCCATCCGGCCGGGGATCAGTTGCTCAAACAAATCACCGGCTTGCTGCAATCGCGCGTGCGCGGCGGTGACACCCTGGCGCGCCTCGGTGGCGATGAATTCGGCATCCTTCTGCAGGATTGCACCCTCGACCAGGCGGTGCGCATCGCCGAGACGCTGCGCCAGGCG
>JABEVI010000183.1 GCA_013044085.1 Steroidobacteraceae bacterium | reverse complement strand
GAGCCCGCTGACCGCCAGCAACGACAGGAGACGTCGTTTGGTCTATGGGCAATCCGGATGCGTACCCGGCTCGCCATATTCGCTCGCGATGCTGTACCCCGCGCCGCTGCCCGGGTCGTGCCAGCAATAGCGTTCGTGGGAAACGATACCGGTCGCATACATGGTCTTGATGCTCCTGACTGTTTCGGCGGTACGGGCCGGATCAATAGCCCGAGCTAAGTCCAAAATCGATCGGCAGGGCGGCTCCGGTGATCGGAGCGGCCGCCGTTGACGCCAAATAGAAGACGAATTCCGCAATCTCTTCCGGTGTGACGAAGCGTGCGCCCCGCTGCTGCGGATAGCGCGCCAACAGATTCGCTTTATAGCGTGCGGGATCGCCTTCGCCGTAGGTGAGGGCCTGAAACTCGATCATCGGCGTGGCGACATCGCACGGACAGACTGCATTGACCCGTATTCCGCGCGGCGCAAGTTCGAGCGCAAGCGATTTGCTGAGCAGGACGACCCCGCCCTTGGAGGCGGAATAGATGCTTGCCCCCGCATTGCCGACGAGTCCCGCATCGGAAGCGATATTGACGATACAGCCACCCGTGCGCTCCAGATGTGCGATCGCATGGCGGCACATGAAAAAAGGTCCCTTCAAATTAACGGCGATCGTCCGGTCGAACTCCTCCTCGGTGGCCGCGTCCGCCCGCCCCTCGACCCAGACACCGGCACTGTTCACGACCACGTCGAGTCGACCAAAAGTCTCGACGGCACGGGCCACGAGCCGGGCACACGATTCGGGCATTCTGACATCGGTCGAAAAACCGGCGACGCCAGCCGTGGGGCCGCCGAGCGCCCCCACGGCCTCCCCCAGTCTGCGTTCATCGATATCGCCCAGCACTACGCGGTGTTTGCCGTCGAGAAAACGGCGCGCCATCGCGAAGCCCATGCCGCTCGCCCCACCCGTGATACATACGACGCGCATCGCGGTCTGCGGATCTACGTCACCGGCTTCAGTGGCGGCCGGGCTGTGCAACTTTGCATTCCTGCAGTATGTTGCCGCCGTCAACGACCAAGGTTTCGCCGTTGATGTAACTCGCACCCGGTGAGGACAGGAACGCAACCGCCTCCGCAACCTCTTCGGGCGTCCCCGCCCTGCCCGCCGGCGTGTACCGGCCTGCAATCAGTTCAGCCTCAGTCGACGAGCCGGTGGCGATCCAACCCGGCGCCACCGCGGTCACGGTAACGCCGTATGGCCCGGCCTCGATCGCGAGGGCCCGCGTCAGTCCGATCATTCCCGCCTTGGCGGCGGCGTAGGCCGCGGCGTTGGGCATCGCGACATACGGCCCCGTCACGGAAGCCACGTTGACGATCCTTCCATGGCGGCCAGCGATCATCGCCGGCAAAAAGGCACGTGTGGCGCAGAACGCGGTCTTCAGCGTCACCGCGATCGTGCGGTCCCAGTCGCTTTCCTCGTAATCGACGAACGGCTTGTCGACGGCCGGCTCGCCCACCGAGGTCATGCCGGCATTGTTGACGAGGATGGAAACCGCACCGATTTCGCGAGCAAGCCTGCGTGCGTCAGAAAAATCCGTGAGATCCGCGACGCAAGAACGCACTCCACAACCGGCCGCACGCAATTCCGCCGCGCGCTGGTGCACGCGGTCAGTCGTGCTCGTGATCGCGATTCGCAATCCGGAGGAACCAAGCCGCCTGGCAATGGCGAAGCCGATTCCGTGTGCCGAGCCGGCCCCGGTGATCAAGGCATCGGTACGTGCAGCCTTTCGCATATCTTTAGTCGACCGGATACGTGAAGGCATGCTTGTATGTGCGCAGGTACATGAACACCACGGCATCGGCAACTCCCGGGAGCGCCCGAATCCCTTCGTTGGTGACCCGCAGCAAATGCTCGTGGCTCTCACAGACTAACTCGGCGATCACGTCGAATGGTCCGGCCGTCGCAACGACATAGATCGATTCGGGCAGTGCGCCAATCGCCTTGGCGACCTTGCGCGAGTCATCGTTGGTCTTGACGCCCACCATGGCCATGAATTTCGAGCCGAGCCGGATCGGATCGGTCACGGCCACGATCTGCATGACGCCGCGATTCAACAGACGTTGCACGCGCTGCCGAGTCGCAGCTTCAGACAGACCCACCGACGCCCCCAGCCTGCTGTACGGCAGACGCCCGTCACGCTGGAGCCCGCGGATGATGGAAAAATCGGTGTCATCGACTACTTGACCGGTACGGACGGACGGGCGAACGCCACGCGGCCTCGTGTCAGATGCCGACGCACTCCGGATGCCTTTTTTAACTGTCATTTGGCTCTCGAGTTCCCGACATCATCGTGGATCTTGAGTCCCGGTCGTAACGACTATTTCGGTCGAATATTTCGATCCGGCAACGAATTTCGTTGTTTTATCGTCTATACGCCACTATTCTAGTCGACTTTCGCGAATCTATCCGGGACATACCTCGTTGTCAACGACTCCGACCCCGAATCAAGGCTGCGCAATGTCACTCAACTCCGACTCCTCTACCCCGCTCACACCAATTGAGCGTCACGACAACGATCAAGGATTCAATCGGGAGCGCCTGCGTGGTTTGTTGGCGCGGGAGCTGGCGAGTTTCTCTGCTCTACATCCGAGGTCGCGGGCGTTGCACGAGCGCGCGGCTTCATCCATGCTCGGTGGCGTGCCCATGCCGTGGATGGCGCGATGGGCGGGCGGCTTCCCTTTATACGTGGAGAGCGCACAAGGTTCACATGTCGTCGACGTTGACGGTCACGACTACGTCGACCTGTGTCTCGGCGACACCGGAGCGATGAGTGGCCACAGTCCACCGGCCGTGGTGGCTGCGCTGCAGGCACAACTCGGCCGTGGCATCACCATGATGTTACCGACGATCGACGGCGTCCATGCGGCCGAGGAACTCGCCCGTCGATTCGCCCTGTCCTACTGGCAATTCACACTCTCGGCGACCGATGCCAACCGCTGCGCGTTGCGCCTGGCCCGCCAGATCACGGGGCGGAGCAAGGTGCTGGTCTTCAGTTATTGCTACCACGGGACCGTCGATGAAGCCTTCGCCGTGCGCGATGAGCAAGGGGGTACGCGCGCACGTGATGGTAACGTCGGTCCCGCGGTGGATCCGGCGATGACGACCCGCGCCGTCGAATTCAATGACGTCGATCAACTCGAGCGGGCGCTCGCCGACGGCTCGATTGCCTGCGTGCTTGCCGAGCCGGCCATGACCAACATGGGCATCGTATTGCCGGCACCTGGCTACCATGAAGCCTTGCGCGCGCTCACCAGGCGGTACGGCACGCTGCTGATCATCGACGAGACACACACGTTCTCCGCCGGCCTCGGCGGTTGCACCCGGGCCTGGGGCCTCGATCCGGATCTTCTGACGATCGGCAAATCGATCGGCGGCGGCGTTCCGTGCGGCGCGCTCGGCATGAGTGCGCAGGTCGCACACAGCGTCGGTCGCCAAGAGGGCGTCGACTACGAGGATACCGGGGGCGTCGGCGGAACACTGGCCGGCAATGCCCTTTCGGCCGCTGCGATACGGGCGACACTCGAGCACGTATTGACCGGCGCCGCCTTCGAACGGATGATCCGGCTGGGCGGTAAGTTGCACGGCTCGATCCAAGGGCTGATCGAGTCCCGAAGCCTTCCCTGGAACGTCGTGCAACTTGGCTGCCGCGTCGAATACGGCTTTCGAGCGCAACCGCCGGCCAATGGCTCCGTCGCACATGCCTGCGCCGATCGCGAACTCGAATCCTACCTGCATCTGTATCTGTTGAACCGCGGGGTCCTGATCACCCCGTTCCACAACATGGCGCTCGTCTCTCCGACCACCAATGAAAAAGACCTTGCGGCACATGACCAGGTGTTCGCGGCCGCCGTCGACGAACTGATCGCCAGTCGATAGGAATTGGTCGCAGCATGAGCATGCCATCGACCTCAAATCGAGGTAGATTGGCGGTTCATATGAGGCAACCGGAATTCATCGACGACACGGAGGATCCGCCGCTGGTCGGCAGATTGCGCCAAAGGGCCGCCTGGCGCAGCACCTGGGTCAGCGTGGCCGTGAACACGCTGCTCGCCGCCGGCCAGATCGGGGTTGGATTGCTGTCGCGATCACAGGGCTTGGTTGCGGATGGGATTCATTCGCTCTCGGACCTGCTCTCGGACTTCATCGTGCTGTTTGCGAGCCATCACAGCCAGCGCGGCGCCGACGACGACCATCCTTACGGACATCAACGCTTCGAAACCGCCGCCTCTCTCGCGCTCGGGGTGCTTTTGCTGCTGGTGGGCTTCGGCATGCTCTGGTCTGCCGCGCGCAAGCTCGAAGCGCCGGATTCGATCGCACGGGTCCACACCGTGGCGCTGTGGATCGCCTTGATCGCACTGATCGCGAAGGAATCCCTGTTCCGCTACCTGTTCGCGGTCGCCAAGCGGGTCAAATCCGCACTGCTCGCGGCGAATGCGTGGCACGCCCGCTCCGACGCAGCGTCCTCGATGGTGGTCGCCGTCGGCATCATCGGCAATCTCATGGGATACAGGCTCCTCGACCCGGTCGCCGCTCTCATCGTCGGCCTGTTCGTCGGCCGCATGGGTTGGCAATTCGCCTGGCGCTCCCTGCATGAATTGATGGACGGTTCCGCGGACGCCGCCGAAGTCGAGAAAATCCGCACCACACTCGCCGCCACCCCGGGCGTGCTCGGCATCCACGATCTGCGTACCCGCAAGATGGGTGATCTGATCTTCGTCGACGCGCATCTCGAGGTCGATGCTGCGCTGAGCGTCGAGGCCGGACACAACATCGCGGTCGAGGCCCGGCGACGGGTAATGCGGCATCACCATGTGCTCGATTTGATGACCCATGTCGATCCCTATCACCGCCCGGACCTCGACCATCCATGAGCCGCCGATGTGTTTGATCCTCGTCGTCTGGCGGGTGCACCCGGTCTACCGCTGTGTCATCGCCGCGAATCGCGACGAATTTCATCAGCGGCCGACCGCGCCCGCCCGCTGGTGGACCGACAAGCCGGATATCCTCGGCGGCCGTGATTTGCTCGCCAACGGCACGTGGCTCGGCCTCTCGCGCTCAGGGCGCTTCGCGGCGCTGACCAATTTTCGCGGCGCCGCGTCGCGCGGACCGACCGCACCGAGCCGCGGCGAACTCGTGACCCGAATGCTCGATTCGCGCCGACCGCTTCACGAAGAACTCGCGCAGCTTGCACAGGTCGGCGGTCGATACAACGGCTTCAACCTCGTCGTTTCGGACGGCGAGAAGCTCGGCATCTATGAAAGTGAACGAGGCGTCGGTCGCGAACTCGGACCGGGTGTGTACGGCTTGTCGAACCATCTGCTCGACACGCCCTGGCCGAAGGTTCACCGGGCGAAATCTCGCCTGATGAACGCACTCGGTGAACTGCCGCGCACCGCTTCGATTCTCGATTTGTTGCGCGACGATCAACCCGCCGCGGACGAAGATCTGCCGCGTACGGGTGTCAGTCTGGAGTGGGAACGGCTGCTCTCGAGCGCGTTCGTGCGCTCCGCCGACTATGGCACGCGCTGTTCGACCGTGGTATGCATGCGTGCAGATGGCGCGACACGGTTCGAAGAATGGTCGTGGGCGGCGGACGGCGGCGAAAGCGGCCGGCAGAGCGTGCAATTCACCGCCGGCGCATGAACGCTGTCATGTGAAAATGCGCCTGTTCGGGGTGATAACGAAATTCGACGCCCACCGGGCAGGCGCGTCTCGCCATACAGCCAAAGCGCAAACACCCGGCCCCGGCGGAGGAGCCGACGTGCTCGGCGCAGGTCCCGACGAGGTACTGATCCGGCCTGATCGCTGACACGGGACAGGTCTGCAGACAAGGCTTGCCGACGCAGCTCTCGCAAGGACTCGGCCGCGGATCCCGTGGCGGCAGCACGAATCGCCTGCGAAACGCCAGTGCGCCCCGATACGCATGCCACAGCCCATAGTCCGGGTGAATGGACACACCGAGCGGCGAACGATACACCGGTTCAGCGCGCATCGCCCAGCGCTGAAAAGGCAGCCACGGCGGCCCTTGCGTCGGATACAGAGCGGACCCGCCGTGACGAATCCCGAGCGCGTCGATCATGCGTCGCGACCACCGGTCGAGCGGGTCTGGAAGCGCATCGGCCATTTCCGCCGATCGTGCGAAATGAGGCCACTGACGCGCGCCCACGAAGCCGAACAACACGAGCGTTTCCACCGCCGCACCGTCCGCGAATGCTGGTACGACGTCTTCGATCTCGGGATGGAAACACCCGCGATACGCAAGTCCGCAAGCCTCCGCGTCAGTGTTGAGCGAGGCCAAGTCCGGGTCCACCCGACTCCCTCCCCTCGCGGGCCTTGTAAGGAAACCACATCGGCTGGGGCGTGAGCACGTGCTCGATACCGCCCGACACCGACACGCGCAGCGCCGCCAGCAAATCCCGGGCCGCGACCTCCTCCCTTGCGTACAACTGTGCGCCCCGCGTCGATTGAGCGCCGAGGAGGCGCACCAGATCCTCGGGCTGCGTGAAGGGCAGGATCGTCAACACGGGAGCGAGAATCTCCTCGCGCGCACCGAAGCTTCCCGGGGTCACCTCGGTCAGAATCGTCGGTTGAAAGAAATGCCCCGACAGGCCCCAGGGATTGAAGCTGCGCCCGCCGAGCTTCAGTCGCGCGCCGTCCTTCAACGCCCGTGCAACCTGCTCCTCGGCGGCTCGTGCGGCCTCATGCGAAATCAGCGGCCCGAGATCCGTATCCGGCTTGGTCGGGTCACCGACCTCGAGGAATGCGGTATACAGATGCAATCGGTCAGCGAAGGCCGCGGCAATTCCGCGCTCGACGTAGATGCGCACGCGGGCATCGCAATTTTGGCCGCCATGGCGCAAACCGGCCCACGCGGCTCCCGCCGCCGCCAGATCCAGATCCGCCCCACCTAGCACGATGATGGGCATGATCGCACCGGCGTCAATCGCGGCCGGCTTGCCCTGCGCCGCCACCAGCGCAGCGATGAGCTCGCGCACCGATCGCGGCCCAGAACAGACCACCCGGCCGACCTCGCCGGCCCGCACCAGTGCCGCCGCGGTCGCGGGTCCTCCGCTCAGCACATTCACGAGGCCCGGCGGCAAGACCTCGAGACACTCGGCGAACAGCAAGGTCGAAAGCGGATTTTCCTGCGGTGCCTTGCAAACGAGTGCATCGCCATCCCTAAGAGCGCTGGTGACCGCCGCGGCCAGTCCGAGCAGCGGCCGGTCGAACGCGGTGAGCACCGCCAGCACGCCGTCACGAGACTCGTTTCCAGGCGGCGCGGAGTCCACCGGTCGCACCACCCGCGATTCGAGGCAGTCGATCGCCGCTCGAATCTCATCGCGGGCCTCGCACATCGGCTTGCCGGATTCAAGCCCAAGCACACGCGCAAGCGGCGCGGCGCGATCGCGCAATGCCTCGACGAGCGGTGCGCCCAGCGCGCACCGATCCACGACGCCTAATCGGCGCAACCCGGTCTGGGCCCGCCCCGCCGCGCGCACGGCGTTCGCGACATCCTCATCGCCGCAGTCGGCAACGCTGTCCAACACCACTTGGGTCGCGGGATTGGCAATTTCGCGAACGATGGGTGATCGCGGCTCCACCCAACGGCCGCCTATCAGCACCCGTCGCATCGCCTACCGCCAATCCGTCTCGAACGAGTGATCCCACCGGTATACATGCGGTCATGGTAGCCCGGATCCGCGCTCAGCCTCAATCGCGCATCAAGGCAATCGCTTCGCTTTGCAGCGCCTTGAAGGACCTTTCCCAGGCGTCGGGATGCGGCCTCGTCCGGATCATGCGCATCACGACCGACTCGAGCCGCCGGTTGCGATCCAGAACACGCTCAAAATCTTCGGCCATAACGACCCGGGCCGGACGATCCTCGCAGATCCCGACGCACGGTCGGTCGACGTCGATCTTGCCGCAACCGATGCACTGCCAGCCATTGTAGATTTCGACCATTGTCAGGCTCCCCCCAGGCGGGTGCGACCGGCCTCGACCACCGTGATTGCCGTCGAATTGACGATGCGCCGCGCGGTCGCCGCCGCCGTCAGTATATGCACGGGCTGGGCACAGCCGAGCAACACGGGACCGATCGCAATGTTGTGTCCGGCCACCGACTTCAGGAGATTGTAGGCGATGTTCGCGCTGTCGAGATTCGGACAGACGAGCAGATTGGCGCTGCCATTGAGGGTGCTGTCCGCGAGCACGGAACGGCGCACCGATTCATCGAGCGCGCAGTCCCCGTGCATCTCGCCGTCGACCTCGATGTCCGGCAATTGCTCGCGCAGCAACGCGAGCGTCGATCGCATTTTTTGCGCCGACAGGGCCTTGCTGCTGCCAAAATTCGAGTGTGACAGCAGCGCGACCTTCGGAACGAGACCGAAGGTATGCATTTGTTCGACCGCGAGCTGTGTGATCTCGGCCAATTGGGACGCGCTCGGATCGAGGTTGACGTGCGTGTCGACGATGAACACCTGCCGTCCCGGGAGGATCAGCCCACTCATGGCGCCGTAGACGTTGACACCGGCGCGACGGCCGATCACCTGGTCTATGTAGTGAAGATGCCGGGCCGTCGTACTGATCGTCCCGCAGATCAACCCGTCCGCCTCGCCTTTTTTCACCAGCATCGCGGCGATCAATGTCGTGCGCCGGCGCATCTCGAGCTTCGCGTACTGTGCGGTGACCCCCGCCCGCTGCGTCATCCCGTGGTATTCCTGCCAATATTCGCGAAAGCGCCGGTCGCTCTCCGGATTGACCACATCGACGTCCACGCCGACGCGGATCCTCAGGCCGTGGCGCTCGATGCCCCGCTCGATGACGGCCGGCCGCCCCACCAATATCGGCGTCGCCAGCCGCTCATCGACCGCGATTTGCACCGCACGCAGCACCCGTTCATCCTCGCCCTCCGCAAACACGATTCGATTGTGTCCGGAAGGCACCTTGCGTGCCGCGGAAAAGATCGGCTGCATCAACGTGCCGCTGTGGTATACGAACTGTTGCAGCCGTTGCGCGTAACCGTCGAGGTCCTCGATGCGCCGCGTCGCGACTCCGGACTCCATGGCCGCGCGCGCGACGGCCGGCGCGATCTCGACGATCAAACGCGGATCGAATGGTTTGGGAATCAGATAATCCGGGCCGAAAGCCAGATGTTCGATGCCTTCATACGCCGCCGCAACAACCTCGCTCTGTTCACGCCGGGCGAGCGCCGCGATGGCATGCACGGTGGCAATTTCCATCTGCCGCGTGATCGCGGTCGCACCGACGTCGAGCGCGCCGCGAAAGATGAACGGAAAGCAGAGCACGTTGTTCACTTGGTTGGCGTGATCACTGCGCCCGGTCGCGATGATTGCGTCGGTGCGAACGGCACGAACTTCCTCGGGCAATATCTCGGGCGTCGGATTGGCGAGCGCGAATATCAACGGCCTCGGTGCCATACGGGCCACCATCTCGGTCTTCAGCACACCGCCGGCGGAAAGACCCAGGAATGCGTCGGCGCCGCCGATGATGTCAGCGAGCGCGCGCGCCTCGGTGACTTGCGCGAAGCGGGCCTTCTGCGCATCCATCAGCTCCCGCCGGCCCTCGTAGACGACACCGGCCAGGTCGCTCAGCCAGACGTTTTCACGCCTCAGCCCGAGATCCATCAGCAATTCGACGCACCCGAGCGCTGCGGCGCCCGCGCCGCTGACGACCAGTTTGATCTCGGCGATTCGTTTGCCGACGACCTGCAGGCCGTTGAGCATGGCCGCACAAACGATGATCGCCGTGCCGTGCTGGTCATCATGGAACACCGGAATCTTCATGCGCCGGCGCAGTTCACGCTCAACGAGAAAGCACTCCGGTGCCTTGATGTCCTCCAGGTTGATCGCACCGAAGGTCGGCTCGAGTGCGGCGATCGCATCCACCAGCTTTTCCGGGTCGCGCTGATCGATCTCGATGTCGAACACGTCGATGCCGGCGAACTTCTTGAACAAAACCGCCTTGCCCTCCATGACCGGCTTGGCGGCGAGCGGCCCGATCGCGCCGAGGCCGAGCACCGCGGTCCCATTGGTGATCACGCCCACTAGATTGCCGCGACCGGTGAACCGGAAGGCGTTCAGGGGGTCGGCAACGATCGCCTCACACGCGGCGGCGACGCCGGGTGTGTAGGCGAGCGCGAGATCATTCTGATTGCTCAGCTGCTTCGTCGCCGTGATCGAAAGCTTGCCAGGCGTCGGGAATTCGTGATAGTCGAGTGCCGCCTTCGTCAGATCCGCCTTGCCCAGCTCTGGATTCATTCGCTTCAGCCCTTCCGCTACCGGTGGTCTCCGGGGGTTCCGGAGCGGTTTAGTCTAGCGGCCTGAAGCGAGACTGAATACCGCAGGCTGTTGCCACCCCGGACGCGCCGCCGTCCCGAGCTCGACGCACAGCGAGCCGCCCCAAGCGATTCGCTGCGTCAACATCCGTTCCAGAGGCCGTCCTTGGGCTTGCGCGAACAAGGCACGGATCGGGCCATGATGGCTGACCACGACCACGTCGCCCTCGTACGCTTCGAGCACCTCTTCACGCCACTGCGCGACGCGCGCCCACAAGGCCCGCAATGACTCGCCGTCGCCTGGGGCATAATCCAACAAATCCGCGGCCCAACGATCGAGGCCCTCGCGCGGGATCTCGCTCCACGCACGCCCTTCCCATTCGCCGAAGTCGAGCTCTTGGAGCCGGTCGTCGACCTGGATCGACACGTGGTCCCGTTCACCGATCGCCCTCGCAAGCGCGCGGCAGCGGATCGAGGGACTCGTCAGCACCCGCGTCACCATGGGAACCGTTGCCAGGCACTCGGCGATATCACGCCGCCAGCTCGGCGCAAGCGCCAAATCGGCGCGTCCGTGACAAATTCCCGTGCCGACCGCCGGTCGCGTGTGTCGCAGCAGCACGAGCCGCACGTTCATCGCGCGCCACTTAGTCGATCAGGGGGCTGTAACGCACCGTCAGCAGGTAATTGCGGCCATCCTGCGGGTAGTACAGCGCGGTTTGATAGCGTCGATCGGTTACATTGCCGACCTTCGCCTGCAAGACCCAGCGTTTCGCCGGCCGCCATTCGAGCAGCAGGTCCACCGTCGTGTAGCCGCCAAGACGGGCCGTATTGGCTGCATCATCGAAGCTCGGTCCGGACATCTGCACGCGGGCCGCCGAGCGCAGGTGCAACGGCCAGCGCCGCGACACTTCCACCCGCCCGGTCGCACGCGCCCGTCGCGCCAGAAGCTTGTCATAGTTCGCTGAACCCGGCGTAAGATTGCGCGGATCGAGCCAGGAGCCGGTCATTTTGGCGCTCCACACGCCGACGGTCAGGTGACCCTGGAGTTCGACGCCGCGGATGCGCGCATAGTCGGTGTTCTCCGGGATGAACATCGGGTTGTCATAGCTGATCAGGTTGCGCAGGCGGGTCTCGTACGCATGCACGGACCACCCGGAGGTCGCGAGGCTTTGATCGACGCCGATCTCGTACGATCGCGAGGATTCGGGCCGCAAGGTGGGATTGCCGAATCCCGGATAATACAGGTCGTTGAACGTCGGTGCATGGAAGCCGGTGCCGACGGAGGCCATTACGCGCAGGCTCGGCGTGAAATGATGCCCGATCGCCATACTTCCCGTCGACTTGCCGCCGAACTGGGTGTTATCGTCGTGACGGCCGCTCATCGTCAATTCGATCGGCCCATAGCCGCCCTGATACTCGGCGAACACCCCGCTCACACGCCTCGCCGTCACGGGGAATACCGTGTCGCTCGCGATCGTGTCACGCAGATAGTCGCCGCCGAGGGTGAGGATCTGATGCGCAGCGAGCGTCCAATCCGCCTGCAACGATGCGCTGTTGCGCAGCGTGTCGAACAGGTTGCCCGGTGGCTCTACGAAATCCAGCGTGTCGATCTCATTGTCCCGGGATTGCCCGGCCTGTATCGTCACACGCAGCGCCGCCAGCGGTTTCCAATGGCCGGCGAGCGAGGCGACCTGCTCGACGAAGCTTTGATGATTCGTGTACGAACCGGCGTAGCGGGTGCCGCCCTGCGAACGCAGGAACGTCGCCACCGCATCGAAGCTGCCCGTGAAGCGATAGCCGAGGTGCGCCGAGGTCGACACATCGTGAAACCCGTCCGGCCGCGGATCGGACACGTAGCAGCCACCGCCTGGCGAGGCTGCCGAGACGTAGGGTGCACCGGTGCAGTTCGCATAGCCGTTGCTGGTCAAGTTGCTCGCCGACACCCCGTAGTAGAGCGGCCCGTCGCCCACATCGACGCTGCCGCCGATGGTCGATGTCCGGTGAGAACCGATCGCCGCGTCCGCCTGCACCGTCAATCCCTGTCGCTTGGGCGGGCCGGTGAATATCTGTATCACGCCACCCATGGCTTCGGATCCGTAAAGACTCGACAAAGGCCCGCGCACGATCTCGACACGGCTGATCTGGTCGACCGGCAGGTATTGAAACAGGGTCGTGCCGAGCGTCGCCGAACCGACACGCACGCCGTTGATCAGCACCAGCGTCTGATCCGCATTCGCGCCGCGAATGAACACCGATGAGGCTTTGCCGAGACCGCCGTTGTTGCTGATCTGGATTCCCGCCTCCCCCTCGAACAAGTCCTGCAACGAGAGGACCTGACGTGCGCGAATCTGCTTGCGGGTGAGCACCGTCACGGACGCCAGCACATCCTTCACCGGCACGCTCGTGCGGGTAGCGGTCACGGTTACCTTGTGAAGGGAATCGTCGGAGCCGTCCGTTGCCGCGGCGGCGGACTGCATGAGGGAAAAACCGAGGAGAGCCGCGGCCAAGCCGCCGGCGCCAATACGCCTGATACCCACGAAACCACCCTTGCACCCGCCGTGCATGATCTGACCGGACCAATGGCGCGTCGGATGGATGTCGTGCAGCGGAGCGGACGGGTGCGCTGCCGCGCATGTCCACCACGCCGTCGCCCACCGCAACGCATGCCCTATGTTTCCAGGCCGGTCTCCGGACTCGCGAGTGGTTGTTCCCTGCCGGGTCGTCTTCCCGTGCGCTGCGCACAGTGACGTCATTGACCCGGTTTATCTCGCTTACCGTTGCGGGGGCAGTATCGGAATGGCCTTCGAGGCTTCACCGATTTCCCGTTTCACTCGTCGACGCACACGCCGCCCGAGCACCTGACAACGGCGCGCAGTGTGCCGCGCGCGCCCTACGGACGTCAAGCGGCCCCGCGTGGCGTGGGAACGCACGCCGACTGGGCGCATCGACCTGGCAAGAACCCTGCATACAATCGATTGAGGCTGGCCAGAATGCGTCCGACCGTCTCAGGCTTGGTACACACCGAGGCTCACCTTGCCGCCGTGCGCCGGGTGCATAGTATGATCGGGTGGGGACCCAGAACAAATTCACAGCAGAGGGTGCGCGCGCAATGGACGAAAAGATCTACCCCGTACCAGAGCGGTTCGCCGCGACGACGACCATCAAGCGCGCGGATTACGTCCGCCAATACGCGCAATCGGTCGCCACGCCCGAAGACTTCTGGGGGCGCGTGGCACGACGCATCGACTGGATCCGACCCTTCACCCGAGTCAAGGACACGAGTTTCGACGCCACCAACTGCCATGTCCGCTGGTTCGAGGATGGACAGTTGAACGTCTCGAGCAACTGTCTGGACAGACACCTGCACGCGCGCGGGGACAAGACCGCGATCATTTGGGAAGGCGATGATCCGAAGCTCGCCGAACACATCAGCTATCGCGAACTGCACGAGCGCGTCTGTCAATGCGCCAACGCGCTCAAATCCCTCGGCGTGCAAAGAGGCGACCGGGTCACCATCTATCTGCCGATGGTTCCGGAAATCGCAATATCGATGCTCGCCTGCGCACGCATCGGCGCGATCCATTCGGTGGTATTCGCCGGCTTCTCGCCCGAGGCGTTGGGCGGCCGCATCGCCGATTGCGATTCCAGCGTCGTGATCACCGCGGACGAGGGCATCCGCGGCGGCAAACGCGTGGCCTTGAAGAAAAACGTCGACGGCGCCTTGAGCATCAAGGGCACCGAATGCGTCAAGAATGTGCTGGTCGTGCGCCGCACCGGGGTGCGTGTGCCGATGTACGCACCGCGGGACCGTTGGTACGAGGACCTCGTGTCCACCCAGCCGAAGGAGTGCCCCGCGACGGCGATGGGCGCCGAGGATCCGCTGTTCATCCTGTACACGTCCGGATCGACGGGAAAGCCGAAGGGCGTACTGCATACGACGGGCGGCTATCTGGTGTACGCCGCCTACACCCATGAATGCATTTTCGACCTGCGGGATGACGACATCTACTGGGCAACGGCCGATCTGGGCTGGGTGACCGGTCATAGTTACGTGCTCTACGGACCACTCGCCAACGGCGCAACGACACTGATGTTCGAGGGTGTTCCCACCTATCCCGACTCGGGCCGTTTCTGGCAGATCGTCGACAAACACCGCGTTACGATCTTCTACTCATCCCCCACCGCCATTCGTTCCTTGATGCGCGAGGGCGAGGAACCGGTCACGGCTTGGTCGCGCAACAGCCTGCGACTGCTCGGTTCGGTCGGTGAACCGATCAACCCCGAGGCGTGGGAGTGGTACCACCGGGTCGTCGGCAATGGTCGATGCCCGATCGTCGACACCTGGTGGCAAACCGAGACCGGCGGCATTCTGATTTCGCCATTTGCCGGCGCGACCGACTTGAAGCCCGGTTCGGCGGCGCTGCCATTTTTCGGCGTCCGCCCGGCGATCGTCGATGGCGAGGGCCGCATCCTGGAGGATGCCTGCGAGGGAAACCTCGTGATTCTCGACAGTTGGCCCGGACAGATGCGCACCGTCTACGGGGACCATGAACGCTTCGTGGAGACCTACTTCAAGACCTTTCCCGGCATGTACGTCACGGGAGACGGCGCACGCCGCGACATCGATGGATACTACTGGATCACCGGCCGCGTGGACGACGTGATCAACGTCGCCGGGCACCGGCTCGGCACGGCGGAAATCGAGAGCGCGCTGGTCGCACATCCGAAGGTCGCCGAATCCGCGGTGGTCGGCTTTCCCCACGACGTCAAGGGCCAGGGAATCTATGCGTATGTGACCTTGATCGAGGGTGCGGAACCGACCGAGGCGTTGCGCACCGAATTGCGTGACTGGGTTCGTCGCGAAATCAGCCCGATCGCCACGCCGGATGCGATCCAGTGGGCTCCCGGACTGCCGAAGACGCGCTCGGGCAAGATCATGAGACGCATACTTCGCAAGATTGCCGCCGGCGAGAGCGATCAGATCGGCGACATCTCGACGCTTGCGGATCCGGCCGTGGTCGAGGAACTCTTGGCGGCACGCGAGGAGCGACACTGATGGAAGAAGTGGTTATCACCGCCGCGCTGCGCAGCGCGGTCGGCAAATTTGGCGGTGCGATCGCCAAGGTTCCCGCCGTCGACCTCGGCGCACAGGTGATCAAGGCGCTCCTGTCCTCGACCGGTGTCGCACCGGAGCAGATATCGGAAGTGATCCTCGGTCAGGTGCTCACGGCCGGCTGCGGTCAGAACCCCGCGCGACAGGCATCGATGCGGGCGGGCATCCCGGCCAGCGTACCGGCAATGACAGTCGGCAAGGTTTGCGGCAGCGGTCTGAAAGCGACGCACCTCGCCGCGCAGGCGATCAAGTGCGGCGATGCGCAAATCGTGATCGCCGGGGGACAGGAGAACATGAGCGCCGCGCCGCACGTGCTGCCGGGTTCACGCGATGGATTTCGCATGGGCGAGGCGAAGCTGCTCGACACGATGATCATTGACGGTCTTTGGGATGCGTTCAATCAATACCATATGGGAGTCACGGCCGAGAACGTCGCAACGAAACATGCCGTCAGCCGCCGCGATCAGGATGAGTTCGCGGCGCAATCGCAGCAAAAGGCAGAGGCGGCCCAGGTCGCCGGCCGCTTCGCCGACGAGATCGCGCCGATCGATGTGGTGAGCAAAAAGGGCTCGATCCGGTTCGACCGCGACGAATTCATCCGCCACGGCGTGACGGCCGAAGCGCTCGGCGAATTGAAACCGGCCTTCGCCAAGGATGGAACGGTCACCGCGGGCAATGCTTCGGGAATCAATGACGGTGCAGCCGCCATCATGCTGATGACGGCCCGCAAGGCCGGCGAACTCGGCCTGCCGGTGATGGCGCGGATCCGCGCCTACGCTTCGGCCGGCGTCGATCCTCAGCTCATGGGAATGGGGCCGGTGCCGGCGAGCCGTTTGTGTCTTGAGAAGGCCGGTTGGCGACACGCCGACCTGGACCTGATCGAAGTCAACGAGGCCTTCGCCGCGCAAGCCATCGCGGTGAACCGAGCGATGGGTTGGGACACCTCGAAAATCAACGTCAACGGCGGTGCCATCGCGATCGGTCATCCGATCGGAGCGTCAGGCTGCCGTATCCTCGTCACGCTGCTTCACGAGATGCAACGGCGCGGCGCAAAAAAAGGTCTTGCGAGCCTGTGCATCGGCGGCGGCATGGGGGTCGCGCTCGCCATCGAACGCTAGGCTTGTTTCACGTAATCGCCCGGCGCGTCGCTGAGCGCCGGGAATCCCGCGGCATCGCTCCCCGGGACACGCGCCGCGAGCTCCGTCGGCGAGGAGTGCGCCACCAGCCAGCGCTGCCAGCTCGGCCACCAGGAGCCCTCGGTGAGCACAGCCGTGTGTTGCCAATCCTCCGGGCTGAGACTCGTCGTTTCATCGGACCATGAAAGCATCCGATGTCGCCGCCGCGGATGCACGGGCCCGCTGACGATGCCCGCGTTATGACCACCAGAGGTCAGCAGAAAGGTGTAGTCGTTGGACCGAGTCAAACCCCTGGCTTTATAAACCGAGCGCCACGGAGCCACATGGTCGGTCTCTGTGCCGACGACGAACATCGGCCAACGCACCGCACTGAGATCCACCCGCTCGCCCTGCGCGACGAACTCGCCCCGCGCCAGCTTGTTGTGAAGGTATAGTTCGCGCAAATATTCGGTGTGCATGCGGCACGGCATGCGCGTGCCGTCGGCGTTCCAACTCATCAGATCGTTCGGCTTGATTTCCTGGCCGCGCAAGTACTTGTTGACGGCCGGCACCCACAACAGATCCCGCGAGCGCAACAAGGCGAATGCCCCACCCATCTGTTCTGCGGTCAGTACGCCGGTGCGCTGCATCGCCGCCTCCAGCATCTCCAACTGGGCCGGACTGATGAACAGCGAAAGCTCGCCGGGCTCGCTGAAGTCGGTCTGCGCGGCCAGCAGCGACAGCGATGCGATGCGCCTCTCGCCCTGCGCGGCCATGGCCGCCGCTGCGATCGACAGCAGCGTGCCGCCGATACAGTAGCCGACCATGTGCATCGCGGATTGCGGAGCGATCGCCGCAACGGTTTCAATCACGTCACGCACACCGAGTTGCAGGTAATCGTCGAGACCGAGATCGCGGTCCCCAGGCCCCGGATTCTTCCAGGAAACCATGAACACCGTGTGTCCCTGTGAGACCAGGTAGCGAACCAGGGAATTAGCCGGCGACAGGTCCAGAATGTAGTACTTCATGATCCAGGCCGGCAGGATGACGATCGGCTCGGCGTAGACGGAAGGCGTCACAGGATCGTATTGAATCAATTCGACCAGCGGATTGCGCATCACCACCTTGCCGGGTGTGACGGCGACATCGCGGCCGACCACGAAAGGCTTATCGCGCGGCACGGCATCGCGCGCGAACAGCAATTCAAGGTCCTTGAGCCAGAGGTGCATTCCGCGCAGCAGGTTGCGGCCCGACTCGGCCCGCGTGGTATCGAGCAACTCCGGATTCGTAGCCAGATAATTCGCCGGCGACACCGCCTCGAGCGCATTCGAACCCATGAGCTTCAGAGTACGTGCATTGGCCGCCTCGACACCAGGAACGCCGGCCAGCGCCGCCTGCCACCAGTCGGCAACATTCCGATAGCTATTGGCATAGACGTTGTAAGGCCAGTGCCGCCAGGCTTCAACGCCGTAGCGGTTGTCAGCTTCGGCGGGCGCAAGCGGCTTGCCGCCAAGCGCATTGAGCGCGAAAGTCCAGCTGTCGATCGCCTTGCTGGCCGCCATGCCACCGAGTTCGAGTTGCGTTGCGGGACGCTGGGCGAGATTGGTGCACCAATCCAGCCAGGCTAGAACGTAGACCTCCGGCGCCAGACCACCGGTCATACCGGCAAATTGCGCGCGCATGGCCTTCAGCCATTGCGACTCAACGTCCGTCGCCACTTTAATCGGGTCAGTCACATCGCCTCCCTCGAACGGGGCGCGCACAACGCAAGGCTCGCGTAGTGCGCGCCGGATCGTTCCGGTTCTCAGGTGCTTTTCTTGAACGTCGAAGCAACACCGGCCGTGGCTTCGCCCAACACCTGGTTGAACGAGGCCTGTGCCGCGGTTGCGAGGCCGACGTATTCCTGCACCCTCGCCTTGAACTTCTCACCGAATTGCCCTGCGAGCGCCGTTTGCACCGCTGCGAGGTCAGTGGCGCTACCCGCGCTCAGATTGGCTTTGGCCTGTGCCATCGTCCAATCCATGTAATCCCCGGCAAGACCGGCCTGAAAGCGACCGAAACTTTCGATCGCCTTCAGGGCTTCCTGCTGCGCACGCAGCGCCGGTGCCCAGGCATTTTTGAGGCTGTCGAAGGCTGCACCCGAACCTGAATCTGAATTTGACATGAGCATTGCTCCTGCTGAGAACCTTAAGAATTCTTCTTCGCTGACTCGGCCACTTTGGCGGTCGCGTCGAGCACCAACTGATTGAACGAGGCCTGTGCGCCTGCGGCAAGGTTCACGAACTCTTGCACGCGGCTCTTGAAGCGGTCCCCGAACTGCGTCGCCAGCGCCGACTGACCCGCGGCGAGTTCCGCCGGAGTCTTCGCCGCCAGACTCGCCTTCACCTGGGCAAGACCCCATTCGAGGTAGTCGCCGGCGATCGCATATTGGTAGCGGCCGAAGCTCTCGATCGTTTTCAAGCTCTCTTGCTGTGCATGCATCGTCGGCGCCAGGGCATTGCGGTAGGCATCGAACGCGGCATTGGGATCAAAATTGAGGTCTGACATGTCGGCTCCTTGTGTGGCTCACTGCTTTACGGTACGGGGCCACTCTAGCAGCTATTTGTATGCACTGCAAGAGGATTAACTATTCTCGATTCCACATAACAAGATAATTATATCCTATTGTTTTTTAATGAGTACTGTTTCTTGACATCAAACATATTACGGACTCACGATACAAGGCCATTGCGTCGCATACATCAGAGCCGCAGACCGCCGTCGAGTTCCAGGCAGCGGCCGGAGTAGAAATCGTTCTCGAAGATGAACCGCACCGCATCCGCGATTTCCTGTGGCTGCCCGAGGCGCTTCAGGGGCACCGGTGCGGTGAGTTTTTCGAGCATTTCCGGGCGCATAGAAGCCAGAATTTCCGTGCGCGTAAACCCCGGTGCAACCGCGCCGACACGAATCCCATATCGGCCCAATTCCTTGGCCCAAACAACGGTCATCGCACTCACGCCCGCCTTCGCGGCACTGTAGTTGGTCTGACCCGCATTGCCGGCCTTGGAAATGCTCGAAATGTTCACGATCACACCGCCATTGCCATATTCGATCATGCGGGCCGCCGCCTCGCGCGCGCAGAGAAACACGCCGGTCAAATTGACGTCGATGACCGCGCTCCACTGCGATAGCGCCAAGCGGTCGATGACGGCGTTGTCCTTGGCCTTCACGAGCAAGCCGTCGCGAACGATGCCGGCGTTATTGACCAGGCCATCGAGGCGTCCGAAATCGGCGCCGATGCGCGTCATGGCTTCGACCACCTGGTCTTCCTTGGCGACATTGGCCGGGTAGAGACGCACCGTAACGCCTTTCGCCACGCACAAAGCCTGGCTGGCCACCAGATCTTCGGCGCGCAGGTCGATCAATGCGAGGTTGGCGCCACGCGCCGCCAAGCCCTCCGCGATTGCCTGTCCGATGCCGCGGCCCGCGCCGGTGATGATGATCGTCTTGCCGTGCAGATTCATAGAGTCACTTGCCTTCATCTGGGGTAGAAACGGGAATGTCGGTTGCTGCGTCCGGGGCCGGTTTTGACGCCGCCACGGAGCCGAAAAAGGAGGCCTGCATGCTTGCCAAGGCGTCCATCTGGGTGCGCGCCAAATCGGCGAAAGCCGTCAGCGGCGGCACGCCCAGGGTCTTGCTCATCTCCGTGCGCAGGGACTCCTGTTGACGTAACAAGGCGCCAAAGCCTTGCTCCAGGTAGCGACTGAACATCGCCTGCATCGGATTCGAGGAGAAACGAATGATCATCTCGAGCAATTCCGTGCTCAGCGTCGGCGCGCCGAACTGTTCCTGATCGGCGATAATCTGCAGCAACACGGCACGAGTCAGGTCATCGCCGCTCTTGTCATCGAGCACTTTGATGCGCTCGCCGGCCGCGACTAGCTCCCGAAGGTCGGCGAGCGTCACGTGCCGACTCGCCGTGCTGTCGTAGAGGCGTCGGTTGGCGTATTTACGAATCAAGCGCGCTTCGCTCATCAGAGGTATCCATGCGGTTGAGTACGGCTCCCATGATAAGGCGAAAAGTATGCGCCGCACAAATCATTTCTGTGGGCGTTGAATTAGCGGAGATACAAATAGATAATCTTATTAATTACTAGCAGTTGCATTTTAATATTAGACTTGTTTATGATGTTTTTTTCGCGAGCTATTCTTTTGCATCGCGAGTCGCACCGGAGAAGCCGTGAACGATGACTGGCTTAAGCGTTGGCAAACGCTGCTGCACACCTTTAGCGGCGTTGGCCCGGCCCAAAACGCGCAATTCGACCCTTACAGCGCAATCGCAGCCAGCTTCGAGAACGCCTGGCGCACGGCGCTGGCACGCGCCTCATCAGGTGGACTCGAGGAATCAGACGCAGCTATAAGACAATTAACCGATTTTCTTCGTAGCCGATTCGCCGACTTGGCGCCCTTTGCAGCCATCGGACCGCAACGCCTCGAACAGGAGCAGTGGCAAGGCATGGCCGAGGCGGTGCAGCGGTTGCAGGAAGCGCAGGCCGACATCGTCCGTCTGTGGTCGGATGCGCTTCGCGAAGCCGCCGATGCTTTTGCACGGCAATGCTTGCACGCGACGCAGGGCACGAGTGCCGGAGCGAACCTCTATGACACCTGGATCGATTGCGCTGAGGATGCGTACTCGCGGATGGCGCACGGTGAGGCGTTCTGCTCCGCGCAAAGCCGGATCTTGAACGAACAGAGCCGGTTGCGGGCAGATTTGCAGGCGATGCTAGAACGTTTTGCCAAGGAACTGGATTTGCCGACGCGCAGCGAGATGAACAGCGTACACCGCGCATTGCGGGCCATACGGGCCGAGCTCGCACCCAAACCGAAGCGCGCGAGCGCCCCGCGTCCCCGTACAAAGCGCAAGCCACGATGAACACAAGCTTCATCGCGGCGCTCGCCGCCGCCCGGCATGCCGCCATCGGCGTCTCGGCCAAGGATCCGATCTTCCAGCGCGAGAAACTCACCGTCTACCGCTACCGGCCGATCGCGCGACCCGCGGCGGCGGCGCCGATCCTGATCGTCTATGCCCTCGTCAACCGGCCCTACATGCTGGATCTGCAACCCGACCGATCCCTGATTCGCGGCCTGCTCAGCGCCGGTCTCGACGTGCATTTGATCGATTGGGGCCATCCGAACGGCGCCGATCGCTTCACCTCGCTCGAGGATTACCTCGAGTCGCAGATGCACGACTGCGTCGACGCGGTGCTACGGGCGACCAGCGCCCCGTCGCTCAACCTCCTGGGTGTCTGCCAGGGCGGCACATTCAGTGTCTGTTACACCGCGCTGCACCCGGAGCGGATCCGCAACCTCGTGACGATGGTGACGCCGATCGACTTCCAGACCCCGGCCGACCTGTTGTCGAAGTGGGTGCGCAGGGTCGATTTGGCCGCCTGGATCGGCGAGGGTAACGTCGCGGGCGAAACGATGAATCGGGTGTTTCTATCGCTGATGCCCTTTCGGTTGTTGCAGCAGAAATATGTGAACCTGCTGGCCGAAACGCCCGATGCCCGTCGGCTGGAGAACTTCGTGCGCATGGAGCGGTGGATTTCGGACAGCCCCGACCTGGCGGGAGCCGCACTGCGCGAATTCGCGACCTGGTTCTACCAGGAAAACCGGCTGATCAAAGGCACGCTGCAGATCGGTGAACGCCTCGTGGACTTGGGATCACTGCGCCAGCCGATCCTCAATCTCTACGGCAAGCGCGACCATCTGGTGCCTCCCGCCGCCTCCGCGGCGCTCGAGCATCTGACCGCCAGCAGCGATTACAGCGGGCACGAACTCGATCTCGGTCATATCGGCATGTACGTCAGCGATCGCGCCCAGCGCCAGGTGCCGGCGCTGATCGCCGATTGGCTCACATGTAAACACCGCCGTTGACGTTGATCTGCTGGCCGGTCACATAATCGCCATCGGCCGCGAGGAACAGCACCGCCTTGGCGATTTCCTCGGGCCTGCCGAAACGACCGAGCGGTATGCGCGCACGGATCTGGTCCTGAATGTTCTCCGGCACCTTCGCGAGCATGTCCGTCAGCGTGAATCCCGGCGCCAGCGCATTCACCGTGACGTTGTTGCGCGCCAGTTCGAGCGCCGCCGTCTTGGTGAAAGCGATGATGCCGCCCTTGCTCGCCGAATAGTTCGCCTGGCCGAAATTACCGGCCTGACCGACGAATGAACTGATGTTGATGATACGGCCGTAATTCTGTGCGCACATCATCGGCATGACCGCGCTCACCCCGTAGTAACAGGCATTGAGGTTGGTGTTGATCACGTCCACCCAATCCTCGTCCGTCAACTTGCGAAGCGTCTTGTCGCGCGTGATTCCGGCGTTGTTGACGAGTATGTCGAGCCGGCCCCAGGTCGCGCCGATCACACGCATCATCTCGGTCCAGGCCGATCTGTCGCCGACGTTGCCTTGCAGGAGCAACACTTGCGCTCCCTGGGAGCGCAACTCCTGCGCGAGCGCCTCCGCTTCGGCGGCACCCGAGCGATAATTGATCGCAACCGCCGCGCCCTCGGCGGCGAACGCCGTCGCGATGGCAAGGCCGATACCGCGCGATGCGCCGGTCACCAAGGCAAATCGCCCCGTCAGTCTGCCCATCTTCTCTCCTTAGATAATGTGGTGACGGCCCCGCCCATCCCGGCTGCCGCCTACTTGCCGTAGTAGAGCATCGGCACGGAAGACTTGGAGGCCTCGGCGTAGGTCAACGGCTTGGAGCCCGCAGGATAGCCGTTCTGTTTCAGCAGGAAGGCCATTATTTTCACGTCCAGATCCTCGGGCAGCGAACCCGGACTTGCCGCAGGCATGAGCTTGGCGACGAAATTAAAGATGTCGCTGATGTGAAAGTCGTAGCTCGGATCGGCGAAGTCGGCCCCCTTGAGCGCCGGCCCGGCGTAACCGCCCTCCTGCCCGTTGAGCAGCGGTCCGTGACACATCGCGCAGTTCTGATAGTACGCCAGCGCCCCCGCCGCGGCCTGTGCCGCGGTATACACCGCGGGCGGCGCCGATTTGAGCGGTGCAGCGGACTTCACGGGTGCAGCGGTCGTCACCGGCGCAGCGGTCGTCGCCGGGGGATCTGCCGTTGGTGCAACCGCCGCCGCTTTGGGCGGCACGAGCGCGGACACCTTGCCCGGTCGTGGCGCCGGAGCAATCGCGTAAGGCTTGACCAGCGTGGTGAGATGACCGCTCGATCGCAGCGCGCTCAACCCAGCATCGAAGGTTCGCGCAGCCTGTGCGTTTTGCGACACATACAGTGCCACCAGATTCCACCGCATGTGCCGGCCTTGCACGATCCTCTCCTGAACCGGTCGCGCGGTCGGGTGCGAATGCAGGAATTGCTCTGTCGCCGGTTGCCAGGCAAGACCGGCAGCGATGCGCCCCGCCTCGAGGGCTTTCAACATGTTCGCATCCGCCACGTAAACGTGCATCACGATGTTCGGATGTTCGCTGTACAAGAGGCCCGCGTAGGTGTCGACCTCGGCGATCCCCACTTCGCTGCCCTTCGGCAATCGACCGATCGATTCGTCGCGCGAATCGCCTCGACGCACCAACACGAAACCGGTGCTCGCGTAGGCGTTGGTCGCGGCGACGCCGGGAGGCAGATGCGGATCGCTTGCGTCGACCGGAAAGCCCATGATCAGCGCGCACTCGGAAGCCGCCATCTTGGCGAATCGGCCGACCGGAAACCCGTTACCGCCCTTGCCGTAACCGGTGAAGCGCACGAACTGCACACCGTAGCCCTGTGTGCCCAGCGCGTTGCGAACGACGCGCGAGTCCATGGTCCGGGTCGGATTGGCCGAATCGACGCAGACCTTGAGCACGGGGGCCGCCCCGGCGCGGTGCCAAAGCACCGCGCCGAGAAGGACCGCCACCCGGCCTGAGCGCCGGATCCATCGACCGTTGATCGGACTACAGCGAAAAGACATACAAATGGCCGCCTCGCGGTATGCTCTTTATCGCCGGATCGTTCGCCATCTGGCCACCCCAGATCGGACCGGCTCCGCCCCAACCCGCCCACACGGCAACGTATTGCTTGCCGTTGACGACGTAGGTGGTCGGCACGCCGATGATACCTGAACTGAGTTCGGGACTCTCCCACATCACCTGCCCGGTCTTGGCATCGATCGCGTAGAAATGACCGTTCGGGTTGCCCGTGAACACCAGACCGCCCGCGGTCGCGAGCGTGGCGCCCTCCCAGGGACGATGAGTGACCACTTGCCATACCTGCTTGCCGGTGTTCAAGTTCACCGCCTGCACCGATCCCCAGTCCGGGGTCGTCGGATCATGCATGACTTCGAAGCTCTCATCGAGGAACGCAAGACCCGCCTTGTAGGCGACCGGTGCGGCACCCTTGATCGTCATGCAGGCATGCTGCGTCGGGATGTAGGCCATCTGCGTTTGCGGATCAATCGAAATCGGCCACCAGGTCTTGCCACCGAGGAAGCTCGGGCACGTGAACACCTGTTTGTCGACCGTGGGTCGCATCGCCGGATTGGTCACGGACATCCCATTCTTCATGCCGGTGATCGAGGTGACGTGCACGAACGGCTGCGCGTAGATCAACTTGCCGTTGGTCCTGTTCAACGCGTAGAACCAGCCGTTGCGATCCGCGTGCACCAGCGCCTTGTACTCCTTGCCGTGGTACTTCAGGTTGGTCATCACCGTCTCGTTGACGCCGTCGTAGTCCCAGGTGTCGTTCGGCGTCCACTGGTAATACCACTTCATCTTGCCGGTGTCCGGATTCAACGCCAGCACCGAATCGGTGTACAGGTTCGCCCCCGGCCGCAAAGTCGCCAGCCACGGCCCGGGATTTCCGACGCCCCAGAACAGCGTGTTGGTGGCGTGATCATAGGTGCCCGTGATCCACGGATTGCCGCCGCCCGTCTTGTAAGCGCCCTTCGGCCAAGTATTGCCTCCGGGTGTTCCGGGTGCCGCGGTCGTGTAGGTCTTCCATTCGAGCTTGCCGGTCATCGCGTTCAGTCCGACGAGAAAGCCGCGCGCACCATATTCGCCGCCGCCATCGCCGATGATCACCTTGCCGTTCACGACCAGGGGTGCGCCGGAGATGAAATACCCGACTCCCGGCGGAGCGAGCTTGGTGTTCCAGACAACCTTGCCCGTGCGCGCGTTCAAGGCGACGATGTGATTGCCGAGGGTCCCCATGTAGACCATGTTCTTGTACAGGGCGACACCGCGGTTGACGACGTCGCAGCACACAGTCTTCAGCGCCTTCGGATTGATCGGATAGGCATATTTCCAAAGGATCTTGCCGCTGGTCGCATCCATCGCGATCACGTGGTCCATCGGTGTCGTCACGAACATGTAGCGGCCGTTGACGATGGGCGCCGCTTCATGGCCCTGCGACAATCCGTCTTGATAGTCGAACGCGATCTTCAAACCATCGACATTGTGAAGATTGATCTTGGTGAAGGGCGCGTATCCGGTGCTCTCGTAGTTTCGCCGGTACATCAACCAGCCGTTGTCCTGCTGCGCGTGCACCAGCATCGATGTCGTCACCGGACGATACGCCGGCATCGCCATCGCCCCCGCGAGCGGCAACAGCGCTGCCGCGGCGAGCAATCCGCCGCGCAACACACCGCCGCCCGCGGCTTTTGAAACCATCCCCTTAGTACTCATGCAAGACTCCTTAGCGATTTGGCCTGTAATCACCCTTGCGGGTCTCGTTGCGCTCCTTCCGGGTCCGTACCGGACCCGGAAGGTTCCGTCGCACAGAGCGACGAGCGAATCAGGAAACGTCGATTCAAAGGCGCTTCAAGGGAAAAACTTGCCCCACGGCCGGGAACCACATCGACTACCCACACGGTATGGGCCCAGCGGCGGAACTGCTCGCGGTCCATCCAGAACCCGCAACCGGCGATCTCGCCGACCTTCTCGTCGACACCGCCGAGCTTGAACTCACCGACCTTGAAACACATCGGCGCGCTGCCGTCGCAGCATCCACCCGACAGATGGAACATGATCGGCCCGTATTCGGCCTTCAGGCGCTCGATCAGTTCGCGCGCCGCCTCCGATACACCGACCTGAGCCGTCTGCCGACCGCCGCCGTTCGTCACATCGCCTCCCCCGTTCGACGCCCACTCACTGCATCTAGAAGAATCCGAGCGCTTTCGTGCCGTAGCTGACCAGCATGTTCTTGGTCTGCTGGTAGTGATCCAGCATCATCTTGTGCGTTTCGCGGCCAATGCCGG
>JABEVI010000182.1 GCA_013044085.1 Steroidobacteraceae bacterium | reverse complement strand
TTGATTGCGCCGATCGCGATGGAGCAGGGGCTGCGATTTGCGATACGCGAAGGCGGCAAGACCGTCGGCGCCGGCGTCGTCTCCAAGGTGATCGCGTAAAGTTTACAGGGCAGTAGCTCAATTGGCAGAGCGGCGGTCTCCAAAACCGCAGGTTGGGGGTTCGATTCCCTCCTGCCCTGCCAGGCTAGGGGCCTCGTGGAGCAACGGCTGAGAGACATGGCAGAACCGCAAACATCGTCCGATACGTCGAGCAGGGACACCGCGCTGATCGTTCTAGCCCTGCTCGCGATCTTCGGCGGCATCGTCGCATTTTATTGGTACGGCGAGCGCCCGCTGCTGCTGCGCGTTGCGATGGTCGTCGGTGGCGTCGTCGTCGGACTCGGCCTTGCCTGGGCGAGTTCGTTCGGCCGCGACTTCTGGCGGTTTGCGCTCGTCTCGCGAGTCGAGCTGCGCAAGGTCGTCTGGCCGGGGCGCGAAGAGACGATTCGCATGACGACGGTCGTGTTCTTCTTCGCCGTGGTGATGGGTGTATTTTTTTGGGGACTCGACTGGGTCCTGACGTGGATGACCCGGTTGTTGACCGGACAATCGGCTTGAAGGGCCCGGAGCGTTTATGTCCCTGCGATGGTATGTCGTTCACGCCTACTCGAATTTCGAGCACAAGGTCGCCGAGGCTCTGACCGACAGGGTCAAGCGGGCGGGCCTTGAACACAAGTTCGGCGAAGTCCTCGTGCCGACCGAGGAGGTCGTCGAGATGCGCGACGGGCAGAAGCGCAAGTCCGACCGCAAGTTCTTCCCGGGCTACGTGCTCGTGCAGATGGAAATGGACGAGGACACCTGGCATCTGGTCAAGGAAGTGCCGAAGGTCCTCGGCTTCATCGGTGGCACGAGTGACAAGCCGGCGCCGATCACGGATCGCGAGGCGAATTCGATCCTGCGCAGGGTCGAGGAGGGCGCCGACAAGCCGAAGCCGAAGGTGCTGTTCGAGCCCGGCGAGGTGGTGCGGGTGACGCATGGCCCGTTCAACGACTTCAACGGCGTCGTCGAGTCGGTGAACTACGAGAAGAACCGGCTGCAGGTGGCGGTGCAGATTCTCGGGCGCTCGACGCCGGTCGAACTGGATTTCTCGCAGGTCGAGAAGGGTTGAGGATCGAATCGGGGAGCCTCCCGGCAGGGGGGCGTTTGCACCCACAGGAGTGTTTCGATGGCTAAGAAGGTTACGGGCTACATCAAGCTACAAATTCCCGCCGGGCAGGCGAATCCGAGCCCGCCGGTGGGACCTGCGCTCGGTCAGCAGGGCGTCAACATCATGGAATTCTGCAAGGCTTTCAACGCGCAGACGCAATCGCTCGAAAAGGGCCTGCCGACGCCGGTGGTGATCACGGTCTACAGCGATCGCAGCTTCACGTTCATCCTGAAGACGCCGCCGGCATCGGTGCTGATCGCCAAGGCCTTGAACATTCCCAAGGGCAGCGCGACGCCGAATACCGCCAAGGTCGGTCGGATCACGCGTCAGCAGCTCGAGACCATTGCGAAAATGAAGACCCCGGATTTGACCGCGGCCGATCTGGATGCGGCGGTCCGCACGATCGCCGGCAGCGCCCGCAGCATGGGCGTCGATGTGGAGGGAGTGTGACATGGCAACGTTAGCCAAGAGAACCAAGGGTTGGAAAGAGAAGCTGCCGCCTGGCAAGACCTTCCCGATCGACGATGCGCTGAAGCTCGTGAAGGAGCTGGCAACGGCGAAGTTCAACGAATCGGTGGATGTGGCCGTGAACCTCGGCATCGACGCCACCAAATCCGATCAACAGGTGCGCGGTTCGACCGTGATGCCGCACGGCACCGGCAAGACCGTGCGCGTCGCGGTGTTCACCCAGGGCAAGAACGTGGATGCCGCCAAGGCAGCCGGCGCCGACATCGTCGGTTTCGAGGACCTCGCCGAGAAGGTCAAGGCGGGTCAGCTGGATTTCGACGTGGTGATCGCGAGCCCGGATGCGATGCGCATCGTCGGTCAGCTCGGCCAGATCCTCGGACCGCGCGGGCTGATGCCGAATCCGAAGGTGGGTACCGTGACGCCGGACGTCGCCGGTGCCGTCAAGAATGCCAAATCCGGCCAGGTTCGCTACCGAACCGACAAGGCCGGCATCGTGCACGCGCAGATCGGACGCGCGAGTTTCGAGCCGGTTGCGCTGAAGGAGAACCTCCTTGCCTTGCTCGCTGACCTGCAGAAGGTCAAGCCGGCCTCCTCCAAGGGTATCTATCTGAAGAGGGTCACGCTGTCCTCGACGATGGGTCCCGGGGTGGCGGTGGAGCAGGCAAGTCTCGAGATTTGACGGGCGGCCGCAAGGCCGCAGGAATTGTTAGGAATTGATGGAGGGTGGCGAGAGGTTTGAGGACCTCGCGCGCCCACCGTCGAAGACCGCAGGCGGGCGCGGAGCCCTTAAATCGATCGCCTGCGCAGATGGTGGGGCCCGAATCAGGAGTTTCCTGGTGAAGGTCGCACCGGACGAGTGGCCCGGGGGCACTCGAGGGAGGGTGCGAGCATCCGGCTCGTGCTCATGTGTGACGCTTCTTAACGGGGGACCTTAAATGGCACTCAAGTTGGAAGATAAGAAAGTCGTGGTGGCGGAGGTCAATGCGGTCGCGGTGAAAGCCCTGTCCGTCGTCGGCGCCGAGAACCGTGGCTTGACGGTCGGTCAGATGACGACCTTGCGCGCGAAAGCCCGCAAGGAAGGCGTGTATCTGCGCGTCGTCAAGAACACGCTCGCGCGCAGGGCCGTTGCCGGCACGTCTTTCGAGTGCATCGCTCCGGCGCTGAAGGGCCCGGTCGTGCTCGCGTTCTCCAATGACGATCCGGGCGCCGCCGCCCGCATCATCAAGGCGTTCGCGAAGGACAACGACAAGTTGGTGACGACACTCGTGTCCTTGGGCGGGCAGCTGTTCAAGGCTGAAGCCCTGGATCGCGTGGCCAGCTTGCCGACGCGCGCGCAGGCGGTGTCGCAACTGCTCGGCGTCATCAAGGCGCCGATCGCGAAGTTCGTCGGTACGTTGGCCGCCCCCAACACGAAGTTGGTGCGCACCTTGGCAGCGGTTCTCGAGGCCAAGAAAGCCGGGCAAGAGCCGGCGGTTGCTTGAAACCTGATTCGGCCGCAGGGCCTTAATAGATATTTGGAGTTGTAAATCATGGCTGTTACTAAAGACGATATCCTCGAGGCGATTTCCAAGATGTCCGTGATGGACGTGGTCGAGTTGATCGCCGACATGGAAAAGAAGTTCAACGTCACGGCGGCTGCGCCGGTTGCGGTCGCCGCCGCCGGTGCCGCGGCCGCCGCCGCCCCCGCGGCCGAGGAAAAGACGGAGTTCACGGTGACGATGACCGAGTTCGGCGCCAACAAAGTCGGCGTGATCAAGGTTATTCGCGAGATCACCGGCCTGGGTCTGAAGGAAGCGAAGGACCTGGTGGAAGGTGCGCCGTCGACCGTCAAGGAGGCAATTCCGAAGGCGGACGCCGAGGCGATCAAGAAGAAGCTCGAGGAAGCGGGCGCGAAGGCTGCTATCAAGTAGTGACTTACGCCGATGTGCGCTGGCCGGCGGCTGCCGCGGATTCCGCGGCGGCCTCCGGTCGCGCCGTTTTTTTGTCTGAAGCTGGAAAAGGGTGACCCGCATGGCTTATTCGTTCACCGAAAAAAAGCGCATCCGTAAGAATTTTGGCAAGCGTCCGAGCATCCTCGGCACGCCGTATCTGCTGGCGATCCAGCTCGATTCATACCGCCGATTCTTGCAGGCCGACATTGCGGAAGCGCAGCGCGACGAGGTCGGGTTGCACGCCGCGTTCGACAGTGTCTTCCCGATTTCCAGTTACTCAGGCAACGCGACGCTCGAATATGTCAGCTATCGCCTCGGCGAGCCCGTGTTCGACGTCAAGGAGTGTCAGCTGCGCGGGCTCACCTACGCTGCGCCGCTGCGCGTGAAGGTGCGCCTCGTGGTCCTCGACAAGGAAGCGAGCGGCGCGAAGAAGCCGGTCAAGGATGTGCGTGAACAGGAGGTCTATCTCGGCGAATTGCCGTTGATGACCGACAATGGCACGTTCATCATCAACGGCACCGAGCGGGTCATCGTCTCGCAGCTGCACCGCAGCCCCGGCGTGTTCTTCGATCACGATCGCGGCAAGACACATTCCTCCGGTAAATTGCTGTTCTCCGCGCGCATCATTCCGTATCGCGGCTCCTGGCTGGATTTTGAATTCGACCCGAAGGATTGCGTGTTCGCGCGCATCGACCGCCGGCGCAAGCTGCCGGTCACGATCATCCTGCGGGCGCTCGGCTACTCGGAGGAACAGATCCTCGACACGTTCTTCGAAAAGAACACCTTCCACCTGTCGAAGAAGGAAGTCGAGTTCGAGGTCATCCCGCAGCGCCTGCGCGGCGAGACCGCCTCGTTCGAGATCCGCATCGGTAAGAAGGTCATCGTCGAGGAAGGGCGGCGCATCACCGCGCGCCACGTCCGCGACCTCGAGGAGGCCGGCGTCAAGCGCCTGCCGGTCCCGACCGAATATCTGCAGGGCAAGGTTCTCGCCCACGACATCGTCAACACCGAGACCGGCGAGATTCTCGCCAAGGCGAACGACATCCTGACCGCCCCCTCGGTCGGCAAACTCATCGAAAGCGGCATAACGGAGATCAGGACGTTGTTCGTCAACGACCTCGATCGCGGTCCGTACATGTCCGACACGTTGCGCATCGACCCGACGAAGACCCGTCTCGAAGCGCTCGTCGAGATCTACCGCATGATGCGTCCCGGCGAGCCGCCGACCAAGGATGCGGCGGAGAACCTCTTCCAGAACCTGTTCTTCAACGGTGAGCGCTACGACCTGTCGCCGGTCGGCCGCATGAAATTCAACCGTCGCGTCGGACGCGAGGAGATCACGGGATCCGGTGTCCTCAGCAAGGAAGACATCATCGATGTCATGAAGACACTGATCGACATCCGCAACGGCAACGGCCAGGTGGACGACATCGACCACCTGGGCAACCGCCGCGTGCGCAGCGTCGGCGAAATGGCGGAAAACGCCTTCCGAATCGGCCTCGTGCGGGTCGAGCGGGCGGTCAAGGAGCGCCTGACGATTGCGGAAAGCGAGCCGATCATGCCGCAGGAAATGATCAACGCGAAGCCGGTGGCGGCCGCCGTCAAGGAATTCTTCGGTTCCTCGCAGCTGTCGCAGTTCATGGACCAGAACAACCCGCTGTCCGAGGTCACCCACAAGCGTCGCGTGTCGGCGCTCGGCCCGGGTGGACTGACGCGCGAGCGCGCCGGCTTCGAGGTGCGCGACGTGCATCCGACGCATTACGGGCGTGTCTGCCCGATCGAGACCCCGGAAGGCCCGAACATCGGTCTGATCAACTCGCTCGCGGTGTACGCCCGCACCAACGACTATGGTTTCCTCGAGACGCCCTATCGGCGGGTCATCGACGGCCGGGTGAGCGATCAGATCGACTACCTGTCGGCGATCGAGGAGGGACAGTACGTGATCGCACAGGCGAACGCGGAACTCAACGACAAGGGCGAGTTCACGGCGGACCTCGTGTCTTGCCGCACTCAGAACGAGTTCACGCTGTCGGCGCCGGCCAAGATCGACTTCATGGACGTCAGCCCGAAGCAGATCGTATCGGTCGCCGCATCGTTGATCCCGTTCCTGGAACATGACGACGCGAACCGCGCGCTGATGGGTTCGAACATGCAGCGCCAGGCGGTGCCGACGCTGCGCTCCGAGACGCCGATGGTCGGCACTGGAATGGAGCGCGCAGTTGCAATAGATTCGGGCGTGACCGTGGTCGCGCGCCGTGGCGGACTCGTCGATTCGGTCGATGCCTCGCGCATCGTGGTGCGGGTCAACGATGACGAGACGACCGCGGGCGAACCGGGCGTCGACATTTACTCGCTCACCAAGTACACACGGTCGAACCAGAACACCTGCATCAATCAGCGTCCGCTGGTCAGTGCGGGTGACTCGATTCGGCGCGGTGACGTGCTTGCCGACGGACCCTCGACGGACCTCGGCGAACTCGCCCTGGGGCAAAACCTGCTGGTCGCGTTCATGCCCTGGAACGGCTACAACTTCGAGGACTCGATCCTCATCTCCGAGCGTGTCGTCGAGGAGGACCGTTTCACGACGATCCACATCGAGGAACTCACTTGCGTTGCCCGCGACACCAAGCTCGGGCCCGAGGAGATCACGGCGGACATTCCCAACGTCGGCGACTCGGCGCTTGCGAAGCTCGACGAGGCCGGCATCGCCTTCATCGGTGCCGAGGTGCGCGCCGGCGACATCCTGGTCGGCAAGGTTACGCCGAAGGGCGAAACCCAGCTGACGCCGGAAGAGAAGCTGCTGCGGGCGATTTTCGGTGAAAAGGCTTCCGACGTGAAGGATACGAGCCTGCGCGTGCCGCCGGGCATGGACGGCACGGTGATCGACGTGCGCGTCTTCACCCGCGACGGGGTCGAGAAGGACTCGCGCGCGTTGTCGATCGAAAAGGCGGAGCTCGAGCGGGTACGCAAGGATCTCGCCGACCAACAGCGCATTCTCGAGGATGACCTGTTCCTGCGTGTGCGCGACATGCTCGAGGGCAAGACGGCGGCCGCGGGTCCGAAGAAGCTGAAGAGCGGCATGAAGATCGACGCCACGTATCTGGCCGAGCTGCCGCGCGAGCAATGGTTCGAGATACGCCTCGAAGACGAGGATGCGAACGCCCAGCTCGAAACCGTGTCCGAGCGGCTCAAGGGGCAGCGGCGCGCGTTCGAAAAGCGGTTCGACGAGAAGAAGGCGAAGATCACCGCGGGAGACGACCTCGCCCCAGGCGTCCTGAAGATGGTCAAGGTGTATCTGGCGGTCAAGAGGCGCGTCCAGCCGGGCGACAAGATGGCCGGCCGCCACGGCAACAAGGGCGTGATCTCATCGATCGTGCCGGTCGAGGACATGCCGTACATGGCGGACGGCACGCCGGTCGACATCGTCCTAAATCCGCTGGGCGTGCCTTCGCGCATGAACATCGGCCAGATCCTGGAGACGCATCTCGGCTGGGCCGCCAAGGGGCTCGGCGCCAAGATCGGCAGGATGCTGGAGGCACAGGCCGCCGTCGTCGAGCTGCGCAAGTTCCTCGGCGAGGTCTACAACCAGTCTGGCGGGCAGAAGGAAAACATCGCCACCCTGACCGATGCGGAAGTCGTGGAACTTGCGCGCAATCTGCGCCGTGGCGTGCCGATGGCGACACCGGTCTTCGACGGCGCGAGTGAGGAGGAAATCAAGAAGATGCTGGCGCTCGCTGATCTGCCCACGAGCGGCCAGACGACGCTGCACGACGGCCGTACCGGCGAGAAGTTCGAACGGCCCGTCACCGTCGGCTACATGTACATGCTCAAGCTGAATCACCTCGTGGACGACAAGATGCATGCCCGCTCGACCGGCCCGTACAGCCTGGTCACGCAGCAACCGCTCGGCGGCAAGGCTCAGTTCGGCGGCCAGCGCTTCGGCGAGATGGAGGTGTGGGCGCTCGAGGCCTACGGCGCAGCCTATACCCTGCAGGAGATGCTCACCGTCAAGTCGGACGACGTCAACGGCCGCACGCAGATGTACAAGGCGATCGTCGACGGCAATCACGAGATGAAAGCCGGCATGCCGGAGTCGTTCAACGTGCTCGTCAAGGAGATCCGTTCCCTGGCGATCAACATCGAACTCGAGAGCGAGGCCTAAGCCATGAAAGACCTATTGAAGTTGTTCAAGCAGCAGGTGCCGGTCGAGAATTTCGATTCGATCAAAATCGGCCTCGCTTCGCCCGACATGATCCGTTCCTGGTCGTACGGGGAGGTGAAGAAGCCCGAGACGATCAACTACCGCACGTTCAAACCCGAACGGGACGGCTTGTTCTGCGCAAAGATCTTCGGGCCGGTCAAGGACTACGAGTGCCTGTGCGGCAAGTACAAGCGCCTCAAGCACCGGGGCGTAGTCTGCGAGAAGTGTGGCGTCGAGGTGACCCAGTCCAAAGTTCGCCGCGAGCGCATGGGACACATCGACCTCGCGAGCCCGACGGCGCACATCTGGTTCCTGAAGTCCCTGCCGTCACGCATCGGCTTGATGCTCGACATGACCCTGCGGGAAATCGAACGGGTGCTGTACTTCGAGGCCTTCGTGGTCGTCGATCCGGGAATGACGCCGCTGCAGCGCGGCCAGTTGCTGACCGACGAGATGTATCTGGAGTCGATCGAGGAGCATGGTGACGAGTTCGATGCCCGCATGGGCGCCGAGGCGGTCCATGAACTCCTGAAGTCGATGGACCTTCCGGCCGAGGTGGTGAAGGTTCGCGAGGACATGGAGAACACCAACTCCGAGACCAAGATCAAGCGCCTTTCGAAACGGCTGAAGCTGATCGAGTCGTTCATCGAATCCGGCAACAAACCCGAGTGGATGGTGCTGACGGTGCTGCCGGTGCTGCCGCCCGATCTGCGACCTCTCGTGCCGCTCGATGGCGGGCGTTTCGCGACCTCCGACCTCAATGATCTGTATCGACGCGTGATCAACCGCAACAACCGTCTGCGGCGGCTGCTCGAACTCAACGCGCCGGACATCATCGTGCGCAACGAGAAGCGCATGTTGCAGGAGGCGGTCGACGCACTGCTCGACAACGGGCGCCGCGGACGCGCGATCACCGGCACGAACAAGCGTCCGTTGAAGTCGCTCGCCGACATGATCAAGGGCAAGCAGGGCCGCTTCCGGCAGAACCTGCTGGGCAAGCGCGTCGACTATTCCGGCCGATCCGTCATCGTCGTCGGCCCGACGCTGCGCCTGCATCAATGCGGTCTGCCCAAGAAGATGGCACTGGAGCTGTTCAAGCCGTTCATCTTCTCGAAGCTGCAGCTGCGCGGCGAAGCCTCGACGATCAAGGCTGCGAAGCGGCTCGTCGAGCGCGAGGGTCCGGAAGTCTGGGACATCCTCGAGGAAGTGATCCGCGAACATCCGGTTCTGCTGAACCGCGCCCCGACGTTGCACCGTCTCGGCATCCAAGCGTTCGAGCCGGTACTGATCGAGGGCAAGGCGATCCAGCTGCATCCGCTCGTCTGCACCGCCTTCAACGCGGACTTCGACGGTGACCAGATGGCCGTGCACGTGCCGCTGTCGATCGAGGCACAGCTCGAAGCGCGCGCCCTGATGATGTCGTCGAACAACATCCTCTCACCGGCGAACGGCGATCCGATCATCGTGCCGTCGCAGGACGTCGTGCTGGGGCTCTATTACATGACTCGCGAGCGCGTGGGCGCAAAGGGCGAGGGCATGGTGTTCAGCGACGTCGCGGAGGTGCATCGCGCCTACGAGAGCCGTAACGTCGACCTTCAGGCAAAAGTCAAGGTTCGTCTGTCGGAGTTCCTTCGCGAGGCACCGGGTGGCGAACTGATCGAACACGAACGCGTCTTCACGACGACGGTCGGCCGCGCGCTGCTGTCCGAGATCCTGCCGCGGGGGCTGCCCTTCGAGGCGATCAACCAGGATATGACCAAGAAGATGATTTCGGCGACGATCAACATGTGCTACCGCACCGTTGGTTTGAAGGAAACCGTCGTCTTCGCCGATCAACTGATGTACACCGGGTTCAACTACGCGACGCGTGCCGGTGTGTCCATCGGTGTCGACGACATGGTCGTGCCGCAACAGAAGATCAAGATCCTGGCGACCGCCGAGCGCGAGGTCAAGGAGATCCAGGAGCAGTTCTCCTCGGGTTTGGTGACGAACGGCGAGCGCTACAACAAGGTGGTCGACATCTGGTCGCGCACCAATGACCAGGTAGCCAAGGCGATGATGGAGAAGCTCGGTACCGACGAGGTCGCCGATGCGAAGGGCAACAAGGTCCGCCAGAAATCGTTCAACTCGATCTTCATGATGGCCGATTCCGGCGCCCGCGGATCGGCGGCGCAGATCCG
>JABEVI010000004.1 GCA_013044085.1 Steroidobacteraceae bacterium | reverse complement strand
ATCGCCGCCGCGGACCGCCGCTCGGCCGAGCTAGCGGCCGAATACGGCACTCCGTGAAGCGCCTGCGGGAGACATGAACATGGATGTGATCGGCTATGTCGTCGACACCCTCCTGTGGCTGCTGACACTCGCCTTTCTGCTGCGCCTGCTGTTCCAGTGGGTCCGGGCGGACTTTCGCGACCCGCTCGCCGATTCGATCGTGCGGGTCACGAACTGGCTGATCAAGCCGCTGCGACGCGTATTGCCGCCGATCGGCAAGGTCGATACGGCGACGGTCGTGGCGGTGCTCGCAGTCGCGGCGGTGCGCACCGGGGCGCGGCTCGCGCTTCAGGGACTATGGGTTGCGGACCCGGTGCTGTTCCTGCGCATCACGGCCATCGCGCTCGCGGACATGGTGCTGCGCGTCTACCTGTTCGCGCTGCTCGTCTACTGGCTGACCAGTTTCTTAGCTCCGGGCGGCCACGCACCCGGCATCCGGCTCATCGACCAACTGTGCGAACCGGTGCTCCGGCGCATCCGGCGTTGGATACCGCCGATCGGCCAGGTCGACTTCTCGGTGCTCTGGGCGTCGATCGCGATTGGCGCGCTCCTGATCCTTCTCGGACGCGGTTGAGGCGTCCGCGCAACCGGCGCGACCACGCGAAGTCCTGAAAAATGCAGCATTCCACGCGCGCGGCGTGCGAATATTTTTTTCGATTGCGCTAAACATCGGCTTTTTTCTATGTTATTTTCGGCGCCGAGTTTAAATGACGGGCAATCGCAACCCGCGTTTGCAAAACACTCTAGGAGATTGAAATGGCGAAAAAGAATGCAGCACCGACCAAGTCGGAGATTCTGGCGAACATTTCCAAGGAAACGGATCTCACGAAGAAACAGGTCGGAGCCGTGTTTGATTCCCTGTCCGCCGCGATCAAGAAGAGTCTTCGCAGTCACGGGCTGTTTACGATGCCGGGACTTCTGAAGATGAAGGTCGTCAAGAAGCCGGCGACCAAGGCGCGCGAAGGCGTGAATCCGTTCACCGGCGAGAAGATGATGTTCAAGGCAAAACCGGCGAGCAAGAAAGTGCGGATCGCCGCGCTCAAGAACCTGAAGGAATTCGTAAACTAAGACGCACTGATCGGTCCGGAGCGGCTGACGCGCCTCAGGCGCTCCGGATTGCGCCGATCACTTCATCGCGCAGATCGACCAGGCGGCCGTGGAAGAAATGCCCCACGCCGGGGATTAGGCGCAGAATCGGCGCCGGTTTGACGGTCTTAGCCCAGGATTCGACGGCTCGAGGGTCGACGACCTCGTCCGCATCGCCTTGAACCACCACCCAGGGACAATCCGGCCCGGCGAGCGTCGAGAAGTCGAAGCGGCCGATGGGTGGCGCAATCAGAATCATCCGCTCCACCGCAAGACGCTGCGCGGCGCGCATCGCAACGTAGGCACCGAAAGAAAACCCCGCCAGCACCAACGGCCTGCCGGGCCACCGGCGCCGCCCCCAGTCGGCAACGGCCATCGCGTCCTCGGTTTCACCAAGGCCATCGGCGTAGGTACCCAAGCTCGCGCCAACGCCGCGAAAATTGAAGCGCACGGTCGGTAGCGCGCCCGCGCGCAGCGCACGCGCGACTGTGGTGACCACCTTGTTGTCCATCGTGCCACCGAACAGAGGATGTGGGTGACAAACCAGCGCGTAGGCACCGCCCTCACCGCCAGGGTCCTCGATGACCGCCTCCAGGGGTCCTGCGGGTCCATCGATCATGAGGAATTCCGCGCCCGGGATCTGCGCGTTCATTGGATGCCGACCAGCTCGACCTCGAACAGCAGTGTGGCATTGGGGGGAATCACGCCCTGCGCACCGCGCTCGCCGTAAGCGAGAGCCGGCGGGATCACCAGTCGTCGGCGCCCGCCGACGCGCATGCCGACCAAGCCCTCGTCCCATCCCTTGATCACGCGCCCGGCGCCGAGTTTGAAGCTGAGCGGAGCGCGCCCGAGCGAGCTGTCGAATTGACGGCCTTTGTCCTGCGGTGCCGACGGGTCATAGATCCAGCCCGTGTAGTCGACGACGGCCGTCTCTCCGGCGTGGATCGGCGCACCCTCTCCACGGCGCAGATCGAGGATTTTCAGCGTGACGGGCGCCGCCGTCGCTCTCGCAAGGTGGGCCGGCCTACCGTGGCAGGCTGTGATCAGCCCGCAAAACAACCAAGGCAGCATCCATCGGCGCATCGAAGTCCCTTCGCGGTTGACTGATTGTGCAGTCTAGCGCGAGTGACCGTCGACGGGGCAGCCAGGCGAACAGACCGAGCATTCGGTACCGGAGCACGCCGAACAAGTCGTCCATCTCGTCCAGCAACTGCAGCGCTCGCTCCATAGGGCCCGGATGATAGCCGCCGCCATTGCCCACAGGCGTGAGTGCGATCACAACTTCAGCCGCCGACGGCGGGGCACTCGAGCGCTATTTCTTCTCGTTCCAACTGGTGCGCATCTTGTCGGCCCAGTTCTTGTAGCTGTGCCAGTTGTACAGATCGTTGGTGATCGCCGCATGGCGCCCACCCATCTTCGCGCCACGCTTCAGCGGTTCGGCATACGCCTCGTCACCGCGCTCTTGCCCGGGCGGGGGACTTGGAGCGCGGCGATCGATGCCGCGAAAACGGGACCTGGGTTTGATGTCGCTCATCGGAAACACCTGTTTGGACGATTTCACGTTAAGTCCCGCCGGCGGTGACCGACAGGAACTGTGTCACAGGGGGAGCGGCCACGTCACCGCCGTCCGGTGAGCATTGCGATGCGCCTCTCAGAGGCCGACACGGTAAGTTAAATCGCCCTCAGGCGACGAGACGGTAGCAGGGGCGGTATTCGCCACCCGCAAGCTTCATGCGCCGCTGCGCGACGAAGGAGCGCAACAGCCGATCGAGCGGCTCCATGATCGAGGCTTCCCCGTGCAAATCGAACGGCCCGTGGCGCTCGATCGCGTTGATCCCGTATTCCTTGACGTTGCCGGCGACGATTCCGGAGAACGCCCGGCGCAGATCGGCGGCGAGTTCGTGGACCGGTTGATCACGCGCGAGACGCAGCGCGCGCATCGCCTCGTGCGTCACCTCGAAGGGCCGCTGGAATTCCAACGGTATTTTCAGCAGCCAGTTGAATCCGAAGGAATCACTCACCGCTCGGCGATGATCGCGGACCTGTGCGAGCCCTTGCATGAGCGCGCGCGCGACCGCCGCGGGGTCATCGAGAATGATCTGGTAGCGCGACCGCGCCGCCTCACCGAGCGTCGCGGCGATGAACTCGTCGATCTGCCGGAAGTATTCCGCGCTGCCGGCGGGGCCGGTGAAGACCACCGGGAACGGCAGCTGGCGGTTGGCCGGATCGAGCAGGATCCCGAGGAGATAGAGGATCTCCTCGGCCGTGCCCGCGCCACCCGGAAAGACGACGATGCCGTGACCGAGACGGACGAAAGCCTCCAGGCGCTTCTCGATGTCCGGCATGATCACCATCTGGCTCACGATCGGATTCGGCGGCTCCGCCGCGATGATTCCGGGCTCTGTCAGGCCAAGATACCTGCCGCGGGTGATGCGTTGCTTCGAGTGCCCGATCGTCGCGCCCTTCATCGGGCCTTTCATGGCGCCCGGACCGCAACCCGTACAGACATCGGCTCCCCGCAGGCCGAGTTCGTAGCCGACACGCTTGGTGTAGTCGTACTCCTCGCGGACGATCGAGTGCCCACCCCAGCACACGACCAGGTTCGGCCTGACCTGCGGCTCGAGCACCCGCGCATTGCGCAGGATGTGGAATACCGCATTCGTGATGCCGGTCGATTCGAGCAGATTGAACCTGCCGCTCTCGACGATCTCGTTGGAAATGAAGACCACATCGCGAAGCACCGCGAACAGATGCTCCTTGATGCCGCGAATCATCACGCCGTCGACGAAAGCGCTCGCCGGCGCGTTCTGGATCTCGAGCTTGATGCCCCAGGCTTCGCGCACGATGCTGACGTCGAAATCCCGGTACTTCTCCAGGATCACCCGCGAGTCGTCGATCTTGCCGCCCGAGTTCAGGACCGCCAGGGCACACTTGCGGAACAGCGGATACAGCCCGCCTTGGCCGGCATCGAGGAGTTTGGCGATCTCATGCTGCGACAGGTGTTCCAGACTGCCCTTGGGGGCGACCCGCGCATTGACGACGTCCGAGGAGAGGATTTCGGTTTCCACGTGCGCTCGGTCCGGATCTCTAAGGGTAGATGTCGATCGGAATGCCCGGCCGGGTCCGCATCCACACCTCGATCATGTTCGAATCGGACAGGGCGATACACCCATTGGTCCAGTTCTGCGTCCGGTAGTAGGCGGCCGGATAGCGCGGTGTGTTCGGCGTCCCGTGAATCATGATGTCGTCACCCGGGACCCAATGGTGGCGCTTGGCGCGCGCCAGATCCCGCTCGTTCGGATAGGACACCTGGATGGAGAGGAAATAATCGCTGTGCGGGTCACGCCTGCCGAGCACATAACGCCCTTCCGGAGTCCGGAAATCATCTTCCCGCTCCTTCGGCCCGTGCGGATCCAGGCCGAGCTCTATCGGATAGGCGCCCAGCAACTGTTTGCCATGATAAAGGTAGAGCTCATGGGCGGCCTTGCGCACGACGATGCGGTTCGCATACCAATGCGCCGTCATGGGCGCCGCGAGCACCGGCGCCGCGCAGACCAGCGCACTGAGAATCCAACCAAGACCGGCTCCGGCCGGCACGCCCGAGCGGAAGCGCAATCGCATGTTCATCGGTCAATTATAATCATGATCGCTGCGCAGCGGTGAAGCCACATTACCCCATGAAGCACCGACAGGCGTATCCTCGCACGACACCGATGACACCACTCGCATACTCCCGCCGGCGGGCAAGCCGGAACGTGCTATGGCCGGTCCTGCTCGCGCTGCTCAGCGCCTGCAGCGCGCATAAGCCGACGGCTTGGCGGCTCACTGACGTTCGCGGGCACCTGCCGGACCTGCGCTTTCACCTGTTGAATGGCCAGGGTAGCACCGTCACACAACGCAATTTCCTCGGCAAGGTGGTGGTTCTCTATTTCGGCTACACGCACTGTCCCGACGCCTGCCCGCTGACGATGACCCATCTGCACCTGGTGATGCAGAAGCTCGGGCCCCTGGCGCGAGAGGTGCGCATCTTGTTCGTCAGCATCGATCCGGCGCGCGACACCCCGACCGTCGTCGGCCGGTATGCCGCCGCCTTCGACTCCCGGGCGGTCGGCTTGACCGGCACCATGAGCGAGATCGAAACCCTCGCCAAGCGCTACCGCATGGCCTTCAACCGCGGGCAGGACCTCGGCAACGGCGCGTATGAGGTCAACCACAGTTCCGCGATCTACGTCTTCGATCGGCGCGGACGCGCGCGTTTGCTGGCCAGTCCGGCCGACAGCAACGCCGATATCGTCCATGACCTGCGAATCCTCATCGGCCCGGAGCAACCATCATGAACAAGTTCCTGCGCGGACTGTCCGCGACCACGATGCTTTTGGTCGCGGCATCCGTCTCTGCCGCCACGCTGCAGGTACGGCACGCCTGGATACGCGTACTGCCGGAGGGATTGCCGGCCGCAGGCTACGCGAGACTCGAGAACCAAGGCGACAAACCCATTGCGCTGGTCGGCGCACTCAGCGCCGCGTACCGGGCGGTCATGCTGCACCGGAGCGTGACCACCGGGGGCATGTCGCGCATGACCATGGTTCGACGCTTGACCGTGCCGGCGCACGGCACGGCATCCCTCTCCCCCGGGGGCTATCACATGATGCTGATGCACCCCCTGCGCCCCATCAAGCCCGGGGACCACGTGAAATTGACCTTGCTGTTCGCCGACGGCAGCCGCGAAACGGTCGAATTCCTGGCAAGGCCGGCGAACGCGAGCGGCGATCGTTGAACGGTGCCGCCTAGGCCGCTCGCCTGCCCCTCAGCCGGCCGCGCGAGGACAATGAAATCCAGTGGCTCATGGCGACGAGCGCGCCGAGCACGCTCATCATCGCACTCGGAATCCACAAGATGAGGCCGCCGATCTGTTGCGAGCGCAGCGCACTGATGCCGGCGAACGCGCGCCCGCACAGATCGTAGAGCGGGAACAGATCGCGGCGCGTGAAGGTGATGTAGGCGCCGATCAGGATCTGCGGCACCGCGACGATCAGTGAGATGAACACCCGCACCCCGGGCGCGAGCCGCGCAGGCGGATGGGGACGTCGGTCCAGCACGAGCCACCAGAACAACAGACCATCCACCGTGACGCTCCAATTCATGAGCCGGTAGATCCGCCAGTCGAGCATCGCGATGAAATGCAGTGAAGGCCACAGCCACAGGTAGATGATCCCGAAGAACATGAACGCCGCCACCCATGGATTCAACAGCACGTCGAGAAGGATGCGCAGCGCCGGCAGTCGCGAGAAACCACGCCGAAGCCGGATTCTCCATGCGAGCGGCAGCGCGGCGCGCAACGCCGGGCCGGGGGAGGCAAGCATGATCAGGAACGGACCGAGATGGTGCAGCACCAAATGCTGCAGTCGATGTATGAAGAATTCCCGCTCGGCGTAGTAGTCCACCTGCGTCTGCAAGGCGATATAGATGAGCGCCAAACCGCTCCAGAAAGCGATCTGCCGCCACACTCCGCAGGGTCGCCGGATCGACCCACGCCCGTAGGCGATCGCGGTCGCGGCGACGACGAGGATCACGGTTGGCGAGAATTCCCAGGGCAGCAGGCCGTACAGCAGGTCCATGCAGGAGACATTACCTGAGCCCACGGGGGATCGGTACCCGCGTTGCGCCCGATGCCCGGACGTTGCATTAACAGGGGCTCAAGTCCCGATCCCGAACGCCGATACCAAAAGGGCGTAGTTACCAACTTCCCGACGGCAGGCGCCGATCCTCGCGCCACCGCACCGGGGATCCCGGAGAAGCCGATGGTGAATGATCT
>JABEVI010000181.1 GCA_013044085.1 Steroidobacteraceae bacterium | reverse complement strand
TAGGGCACCTGCGGCGCAATCTCGCGATAGCCGACCAGTTGTTGCGCAGCGATGAAGCGTTCAGCGTGTGGTTGCTGACCGGTTCGCCGGTGATCCGGCAATGGAACCTGCCGCTCGGTCTGCAGGTTCAGCCGCTGCCGCCGGTCGTCAAAACCGGGGCGGAACGCTACGCATCACGGACACCGGGGCAGATCTTCGGCCTGACCAAGGGATATCGTGAAGCCCTGATCATGAAGCTCGTCGAACAGGAGCGGCCCGACGTGTTTCTCGTCGATCATGCGCCGGCAGGGATGAACGGTGAACTGTTGTCGACCCTGGCATTGCTGCGCAACGAGATGCCGAACACGCGCACCATTCTCGGACTGCGCGACATCCTCGACAGCCCGGCGGTCGTGCGTAAAACCTGGCAGGATCAGGAGATCAGCGCACTGATCGAGAGCGCCTACGACGAGGTGTTCGTTTACGGCAGCGAGGCGCTCTTCGATGTGGTCGAGGGCTACGATCTGGGTGCGAACGTCGCCCGTCGGGTGAAATATTGTGGTTACGTCGTCGGCCGCAACCGCATCGAGCAACTGGCCGGCCGCGCCTCGGGAGCGGTCTGCTGGGATACCCGGCGCGCCGGCGATCGGCCGGTGGTGCTGGTCACTGGCGGTGGCGGCGGTGACGGCTATTTCCTGATGGACTCATACCTGAAGGCTCTCAAGCGCCAGCCTTCGAATTCCTTCCATTCGGTGATCGTCACCGGCCCACTGATGCCGCCGGACCAGGCTGCCGGGCTGCTGGCGGCCGCGAACGGACGCGATGACGTCGAGATCGTGCCCTACACCACGGATCTGGTGCCGAGCATCCGTGGCGCCGCCCTGGTCGTCTCGATGGCCGGTTACAACACCAGCGTCGAACTGCTGGCCGCCCGCAAGAAGGCGATCCTCGTGCCTCGTAGCGTGCCGCGCGAGGAACAGCGGCTGCGGGCCGGCATGCTCGCAAAGTTGGGGCTGGTGTCATATGCGGAGGCCGGTCCGGATCTGGCCGATTCTCTCGCGAGCCTCGTTCCGCAGGTGCTGGCGGCGCCGCCGATTCCCGAGCAGGCCTGGTCGTCGGTCGACCTTCAGGGAGCCGAACGTGTCGTGTCGCACCTGACCCGTAGCGCGCTCAAGGCGCCGCTGTTGAAGACCTCGGGTGCCGCATGAAGACGGACGGACGCGCACCCGTGGCCTACATCCTCAAGCGCTATCCGCGCCTGACCGAAACCTTCATCCTCAACGAGATTCGAGCGATGGAGCGGCTCGGCGAGAATCTGCACATTTTCTCGCTGCTGCCCCCGGAGTCACCGCCGCATCATCCGATGGTCGCCGAGGTGCGGGCGCGGGTGCATGCTCCGGCGGTGGGCCTGGCGTCGAAGACGGCGGCGATCGTGCGCGCGCACGCATCCACCGCTGCCGCCGCACCCCTGCGCTACGCGCGCACCCTCGGTCGGGCGCTGGCTCGGACGATTACGTCGAGGCATCGAAGCTCGCTGTGGCGGCAATTCTTCCGCGCGGGCATCGTCGCCGACCAGTGCCGGCGTGAAGGTATCCGGCACATCCATGCGCACTTCGCCAACGCGCCGACGTCGGTGGCGCATTTCGCCCATTTGATGACGGGCATCCCGTTCAGTTTTACCGCTCACGCCAAGGACATCTACCTGTCGCGACCGAGTGTGCTGCGCCGACACCTGGAGGCGGCGCGTTTTGCGGCCACCTGTACCGGCTACAACGCCACGTATCTGCGCAACCTCGCGCCGGATCTGGATCCCCGCAAGATCCGGTTGGTCTACCACGGCATCGACCTGGATCTGTTCAGTGCTGGCGCCGAGCCGCAGGTGCGTCCGCAGCGAGCCAAATCGAAAATCCTCTCGGTTGGGCGCCTGGTGCCGAAGAAGGGGCACGAGGATTTGATCGCCGCCTGTGCGTCGCTTCGTGACCAGGGTGTCGACTTCGAGTGTCAGATCGTCGGTTCCGGCCCGTTGCGTGAATCGCTCGGCGCCGAGATTCGACGGCACGATCTGGAGGAGCGGGTGCGGTTGACGGGCTCGATGACCCACCGCGAGTTGATCGACCTGTACCGGCGCGTCGATCTGTTCGTGCTTGCGCCGAGGATCGCCGAGGACGGCGATCGCGACGGCATTCCGAATGTGATCGCCGAGGCGATGGCGGTGGGTGTGCCGGTGGTCGCGACCGACATTTCCGGAATCCCGGAACTCGTGCGCGATGAACAGACCGGCTTGCTCGTACCGTCGCGCGATCCGGAGGCGCTCGCTGCGGCGGTGAAGCGGCTGCTTCAGGATCCGAGCCTGGCGATGCGCCTCTCGGGTGCGGCGCGCGCCTTGCTGGGACGCGAATTCGACCTTTGGGAGACGACCCGGGAGCTTCACGAACTGATGGCGGCGGATCGGTGCTGCCCGGAGCACGCTTCGGCGCAAGTGGGCGCCCTTCAGGAGGTCGCGAAGTGAAGATCCTGTACCTGAATTTCGACCGTGGAATCCCGGTTCTCGGCGACAAGGGCGCGTCGGTGCACGTGCGGGAATTCGTCAAGGCCGCAGCCGATTTGGGGCACGATGTGCTGCTTGCCTGTGCGACCCTCGGCACGGGCAACGCACCGCCGCCGGCGCGCCTTGTCGAGCTGCCGATCGATGACTCGCCGCAGCTGCTCGAGAAACAGCGCGCATCGTTGAGCATCGACGACTCGACGCTGGATGCGACGGTGCTGCGCCGCGAATTGGTGCGCATCGCCTACGATTCGGAGGTCGCGGCGCGGGTGTTCGACAGCCTTGCGGCACGCGGCTTCTCGCCGGATTTCATCTACGAGCGGCACGCGCTGTTCTCGAGCGCGGGTGTCGGTATCGCAGCCCGTGTCGGCTGTCCGCGCATTCTCGAGGTCAACGCGCCCTTGGTCGACGAACAGCGCCGATTCCGGGGGTTGTGTCTTGAACAGGTCGCGCGCCGGATGGAGTCGGAGTCCTTTCGCGGCGCCGACCACGTGGTGACGGTATCGGAAGCTGTCCGCCAGCATGTGCAGGCGGCGGGCGGTGTGAACTCCGAGCGCCTCCACGTCATACCGAACGGTGTCGACGTGCGCCGCTTCGGCGCGGCCTATGGGCGCGAAGCGTTGCGTGTCAGGATCGGCTTCAGTCCGGAGAATTGCGCGATCGGATTCGTCGGCAGCTTCAAGCCCTGGCATGGCACCGGGTTCCTGTTCGACGTCTTCGAGAGCATCGCGGCCGTCAGGCCCGGAGCCCGTTTCCTCGGCGTCGGCGACGGCCCGGAGTGGGAGCGGTTGCGCGAACGGGCGAGCAGCGGTGGGTACGGCGATCGGGTCGCGTTGGTCGGTCGCATGCCACACGCGGACATTCCTTCCTGGATCGCAGCCACCGACATCATGGTCGCACCGTACCAGGCGGCACCGGATTTCTACTTCTCGCCGTTGAAGGTCGTCGAGGCGCTCGCCAGCGGACGACCCGTGGTCGCACCACGCATCGGTCAACTGGTCGATCTGATCGATCATGGCAAGAACGGTCTGCTCTACGAGGTCGACGATGCGGCGAGCTGCCGGGAAGCGATTCTCGAACTGCTGGATGATCCGCAGCGCAGGCTCGCGATGGGCCGGGCGGCCCGCGCCGGCGCCGCAGAGCAGAGCTGGCAGCGAGTGGCCGAGCGCGTCACGGCCCTCGCGGCGCGCACGGCCGTGCGGACGGCCGCATGAGGACGGGTGGCACGCGCCGCTGGCTTGGCGAGTATCTGCGCCCGCAATGGCGCGGCCTCTCCGGCGGCGCGGCCGTCATGGGCGCGCGTGCCGGGGTGTTGGTGCTGCTGCCGTGGCCGCTGAAGTTCATCGTCGACAACGTCATATTTCGCAGACCGCTCGCATCCTGGTTGACCACGGTTCTGCCCGATCCGGTGAGCCATCGCTTCGCTCTGCTGAACGTTCTTGGCGCGGCGATGTTGCTGCTCGGGCTCCTGGACGCGGTGCTCGTCTACCTCGGGAACCGATTGTTCCTCAGCAATTCGCAGCGGATAGGGGCGGCGATACGACGGGATTTCTTCGCGCACCTGCAGCGCTTGTCGCTCGACTTCCACAGGCGGCACATGAGTGGTGAACTCGTGTCGCGGATCGGCGGCGACGTCAAAGCGGTCCAGGACCTGATCGTCGCGGTCGGCATCGACCTGCTGCCACACCTTCTGACCATCGGCGGCATGCTCGCCGTCATGTTGACGATGAACTGGCGTTACGGGCTCATGACGCTGGCGGCCGCACCCTTGCTCGCGTTCGTCGCCCGGTATTTCGCGGGGCGGATACGCGGCGCGGTGCGCAAGCTGCGCAAGTGCGAGGGATTTCAGGGCGGCGCAACCCAGGAGACGCTCGGCAACATCCAACTCGTGCACGCATTTGCACGCGAGGAGCACGAGGATCTGCGCTTCGCCGAGCGGGCGCGCGCGACGCTCGAGGCCGGCCTGCTCGCCGGCCGGATACAGGCCGGCTTCGCACCGGCAATGAATCTGATCATCGCCGTGGCCACCGGGGTGATCGCCTGGTACGGCGCGGTGCTCGTGATCCGCGGCACGCTCACCGCCGGCGATCTGCTGGTGTTTCTCGCTTATCTGCGCGGCGTCGCCGCGCCGGCCCGGCAGTTGGCCAAGGCCGGCCGGGTCTTCGGCCGGGCGTCGGTCGCGATGGAGCGCATCGACGAGTATTGGCGCGAACAGGCTACGATCGCGGATGCGCCGAACGCGGTGACGCCCACGCAGTGCAGGGGTCACATGGAGTTGCGGGCGGTATCGTTCGGCTATCGGCCCGACCAGTGCGTGCTCAGCGACATCTCCCTGACACTAGAGAGAGGCAAGACCGTTGCGCTCGTCGGCGCGACCGGCTCCGGCAAGAGCACGGTGGCCGGCCTGTTGGCGCGTTTCCAGGATCCGACCCTGGGGCAGGTGCTGCTCGACGGCCGCGATCTGCGCGAGATCCGCTTGCGATATCTGCGCACGCGGGTCGCGCTTGTGCCGCAGGAACCGATGCTCTTTCAGGCACCGATCTGGATGAATATCGCCTACGGACGCGACGGTGCCGGACGCGACGAGGCGATCGGTGCGGCGGTCGCCGCCGGCATCGACGACATGATTGAAGGTCTCGCCGAGGGCTACGATACGATCGTCGGTGAGCGCGGGCTTACGCTTTCGGGCGGGCAGCGGCAATGCATCGCGATCGCGCGCGCGATGCTGAGCGAAGCGGTGGTGGTGATTCTGGACGAACCGAGCAGCAGCCTCGATGCCTTGACCGAGCAACGGCTGATGCGTGCACTGCGACTGCTCGCGAAGGATCGGGCCGCATTGATGATCGCTCATCGACTGACGAGCGTCGCCTGCGCGGACTTGATCCTCGTGCTCGACCGCGGCAGGATCGTGCAGCGCGGCAGCCATGCACAATTGGCCGCACAAGGCGGCGTCTACGGCAATCTTTGGCGTGCTTCCGGATCACCGGAAGTGCCCGCCTCGCTGCGTCTGGTCGCATCTTGATCCGGCGAGCGACGCTGCCCGCGGCCGCCGTGGCCGTGGCTGTTCTGGCCGCACCGGCGCTGGTTCATGCGGATCCGTGGATTCCCGCTTCGGGTGACGGGAGCTTCGAGCCGATGGTGCGGCAGTACGATGCCACGAGTTCATTCCCGGCGAGCGGATTCAGCACGACGTCGGCGGCTTCGAGCGAACAGCGCTACACGATGTACCGCATCACGGGAACTCACGGCATCGGCCACGGGCTGTCGATCGAATACGATCTGCGGGCTGCTCACGCCGACAAGATTCGCTACAAGCACGGCATACGGTCCGACGTGTCCTCGTCGGGCCCGCAAGATGAGGAGATCGGACTGAATTTCGGCCTGCGCCAGCGGCGTCGTTTCGCCGACTCGATTTCCCTGAATGTCATCGCACCGACCGGACGGGTCAGCGGTGTGCCGGCGCTCGGCACGGGACGAACCTCGATCGAGCCGGACTATCAAGCCGGATTCGCCCGCGGTCCGATCCTGGCGACGATGGAACTTGGTTCGCGCGTGTTCGTCGACGGCGGTGCCGCGCAGATGCGTGCGGATATCGATATCGGTGTGCGCCTCGGCCGCAAGCTCGAACTGGCCGGAACGATTTTCTAC
>JABEVI010000180.1 GCA_013044085.1 Steroidobacteraceae bacterium | reverse complement strand
CTGGCGATCGCGGCGCTCGCCGTGAGCCAGCTGATGTTGCTCGCCGGCGGCCGGCAGCTGTTCGTCCTCTTGGGGGCCATCACGCTGTTCTTCGCGGGGTTCAACGTGATGGAGGCCAGTCTGCCTTCGCTCATCACCAAGACCTCGCCGCCCACCGCCAAAGGCACCGCGGCCGGCGTCTATTCGAGCTCACAGTTCCTCGGCATCTTCGCCGGTGGTGTTGCCGGCGGCTGGATTCACCAAATCGGCGGCAGCGCGGCGGTGTTCCTCGCCTCCGCCGGCATCGCCCTGGTGTGGTTCGTGGTCGCCGCGACAATGCAACCGCCGAGTCACCTGTCGACCCGGCTGATTCGCCTCGGCGGCGCGCTCAAGGTGGATGCGCCCCTGCTGGCGGCGAAATTTCGCGCCTTGGAGGGCGTCGCTGAGGCCGTCGTGGTCGAAGAGGAGCGCGTGGTCTACCTGAAGGTCGATTCGCGCACCTTCGACTCAGCCGGCGCGCAGGCGCTCGCCACTTAGATCCTTAGAGCGCGTTGAAGATGCTGCCGACCAGATCGCTCGCCAGACCAAAGCCCGCACCCATGCCCAGCCCGGACACCACGTTGCTCATGAAGCCGCCGCCGCTCGAACCATAAGACTGGGCGCTCCAACCGCGCGGCTGCATGCCCGGCTGCATACCCGGTTGCGCGGTCGCCGCCACGTGGCTCTCGAGAGCGTGGATGTATTGCGCCATCTGTTCGACCAGCATCATGGTCGTTTGATTCTGTTTCTGCACCGCGAGTGCCGCCTCGCGCAGATCGAGCACCAATTCACGCGCCAGCGCAGGGTCGCTGACTTTCGCCTGCAGCTTGTCGGCGAGACCCTTGATACCCTGGGCCACCTGGTCGGCCTGGGTCTGCAGCTGAACGGCTTGGCTTTCGGCGGTCTGATAATCCATGATTCGACGCTCTCGGATGGAAGTGACGACATGCTTCGATCGCGCCCGCCGCCGTTGGTTCCGCGACGCTGCGCCGCCGCGAGGGCGAAGCTTCAGTTCGGCTGCCGCCCGTGCAACCTGGCGATCAGGTCCGCCTCGCCGCGGCTCAGCCCGAGACTTTCGGTCAACTTGCCGACGCTCGCGCCGCGCCGCGCCAAATCGATGGCCTGATCGAAGGAACGCGCCTCGCCGCGCGACTCGAGCGCCACCAGGCGCTCGGCGAGGCGGGCATGGGCGGCTTCGAGTCGCTCCAGGCGCTGCGCGGTCCGCGTCTGCAGCGCCTCCTCGGCGGCGCCTGCGAGCGCCGAGCTGCGGGCCCGCGCGATGCGCGCCGCGCGCATCGCCACCACCACGAGTGCGCACGCGATCAAGGCGATCCCGGCTGCGATCGCTGCAAGCATCGTCCCCATCAGGCGTACTCGTCGATCACGGCGTCTGGAATTCGGTGCCTGCCGGTGGCGGCGCTGTCGGCGCTGTCGGACGGCGGCTGTTCCTCCTGCGGTGGGGTCCCTGTCTGGCCGTCGCGGCGCTGACGCCGATCGGCGATCGGCAGCGCGGGGTAAAGCCCGGAATTGCTCAACCGATCGACTTCACTCATGGCCTCGTGCCTCCCTGGCGTATGGCGGTGGATCGTTCCCGGCCCGCGGGCGGCACCCGCGCCGACGCCCGGTTCACGACATCCGCGGTGTCGGCGACCCGCGGCCCGTCGGGCGTCACGGTATTCATCAACATGACATCACGCTGGCGCGCGGTCCGGGTGTCTCCCGGCACCGACTCCTCCAGGATGAGGATGGATACCCGGCGATTGGCGCTGCGGCCGGCCGCCGTGGCATTCGAGGCCACCGGATGGTACTGGCCGAAGCCGACGATCTCCAGGCGCATCGGGTCGACGCCGGCGCGTGTGAACTCATGGACCACGCTCGCGGCACGGCCCGCCGAGAGTTCCCAGTTGGAGGGGAACTGCGCCGTGTGGATCGGTCGATCGTCGGTGTGTCCCTCGACCCGGATCGGGTTCGGGAAGGGTTGCAACACGCCGGCGAGTTTCTTCAGCACCGGCAGCGCGGCCGGCGCGAACGTGTCCGAACCGCTCGCGAACAGGATGTCGGTGTTGATCTCCACCTCCAACCACAGGCTGCGGCGGCGCACCGTCACGAGCTTCGCATCGATCAGGCTCTTCAGTGCGTCTTCGACCCGGCTTTGCAGACGCATCAGGGCACCCGCGGCCTGGCCACCCAGGCCGCCGCCGGCGAACTGCGTGGCATGCAACACCTGCTGATTCGGCGACGCGGGCGATTGTTTCGGCAGCTTCATGAGCGCGGTCGGCGAAACTCCCGTCAGCGGCTTCGTACCGCCTTTACCGGTCGCGCGCCGCCCGATGTCGATCGGTTCGGTGGTCATCGGCGCGCCGCGAAAGGCCGCGATCAGGGAATCCGAGAGCACGCGGAACTTGCCCTCGTTGACCGAAGACATCGCGTACATCACGGTGAAAAGCGCGAACAGCAGCGTCACGAGATCGCCGTAGGGGATCGCCCAGGCTTCCGTGTTGACGTGTTCTTCGTGCTTTTTTTTGCGTGCCATGGCGGATCAGTGGTGAAAGTAGCCCTTCAGCTTGGTCTCGATGTTGCGCGGATTCTCGCCCTGGGCAATCGCGATAATGCCCTCGATGACCATCGTGCGCAGTTGCACCTGATCATGCAGGATCGACTTCAGTTTGTTGCCCATCGGCAGCAGGAGGAGGTTTGCGAACGAAATCCCGTAGACGGTCGAAACGAATGCGGCCGCGATGCCGGCGCCGAGCTTCGACGGATCGGCCAGATGTTCCATGACCGCCATCAGACCCATGACCGCGCCGATGATGCCGAGCGTCGGCGAGTAGATCCCCATGCCCTCGAAAACCTTCGCGGCCTGGAGGTCGAAGTGCTCGATCGTCTCGAGTTCGATTTCCATGCTCGAGCGGATCGCGTCGGGCTCGCCGCCGTCGACCAGGGACTGCAGCCCCTTCTTGAGAAAGGCATCCTTCTCCTGCTCGACCGCCGACTCCAGACCGAGCAGGCCCTGCTTGCGGGCTATGTTGCTCCACTCGACGATCTTGCCGATCATCGCGTTCGAATCGTTGGTGGGCGGCTTGAACACCCAAGGAATGATCTTCCAGGCACGCAGGAAGGTCGCCAGCCGGGTCTGCATCAAACTCGCCGCGAACGTGCCGAGAATCACGATCACGAAGGCCGCGCTGCTCACCAGTGCGCCGGCGGTGCTGCCCTTGAGAATCGCGCCGCCGATGACGGCGACGAGGGCGAGCGGGACGGCTATGAGGCTTAGGAAATCCATGGCCTCAATCCGGTGCGAGCCATTCGCCGAGTCGCGCCCGCAAACGCACGAGCGCCTGGCCGTGAATCTGGCAAACCCGCGACTCCGACACCTCGAGCACCTCGCCGATCTCGCGAAGGTTCATCTCTTCGTCATAGTAAAGCGACAGCACGAGCTTCTCGCGCCCCGGCAGCGCCTCGATCGCGGTGGCCAGCGCGGCGCGAAATCCCTCGTCCTGGATGTTGTCGAACGGTCCGGGACGCTCATCGTGCGCGTGCTCGAGTGGACTGGTGTCATCGTCGCCCGGCCCGACCTGCTCGAAACTGAACAGGCGGCAGCTCGCCGCATCCTGGAGGTGCTTGTGGTACTCCTCGATCGAGATGCCGAGCGCCGCGGCGATGTCACCGCCGCTCGCATCGCGGCCGCTCGCGTTCTCCAGCCGACGAATCGCCTCGGTCATGGCCCGCATGTTCCGGTGCACCGAGCGCGGGGTCCAATCCGATTTGCGCACTTCATCGAGCATCGCACCGCGTATGCGGATGCCCGCGTAGGTCTCGAAACTCGCCCCCTTGGTCGCCGAATAGTGTTGCGCGGCGTCTAGCAAACCGATCATTCCGGATTGAATCAAGTCGTCCACCTCGACGTTCGGCGGCATCCGGCTCACCAGATGGTAGGCGATGCGTTTGACGAGGTCGGCATGGCGCATGACCAACTCATGTTGAGGAATCTGATCGACCGGCACGTCCGAATCCGCTGGCGGCGTCGGCTTGCCGTGATTGGCGCTCGAGTACTGTGTGCTTGCTCTCATTGCAATACCGTCGAAGGAGCCATCCGGGCCCCCAACATGCGTTCGACGAAAAACTCCAGATGACCACGTGCGCCTTTCGGCACGGACCATTTATCGGCCTTCGCGGCCAGATTCTTGAGGGCCTGGGACGAAATTGATGCCGGATAGGCGTCGACGACCGCGGTTTGGCGCTGGACGGCGCGGCGCAGGTACTCGTCGTGGGGCACCGAGCCGGCGAATTCGAGGCCGACATTGAGAAATCGGTCACAGACGCGCTGCATTTTCTGAAAGAG
>JABEVI010000179.1 GCA_013044085.1 Steroidobacteraceae bacterium | reverse complement strand
TTATGTTCGTTGTACTGGTAGGCGATGCTGACCTTCGGCGTGAAGGCGTTCTCGCTCTTGCCGCCGTTGCCGGTCTGCGGCGGCAGGTACAGCTGCGGCCCGCCGGTCAGGGTGTTGAAGGTGTACTGCGTGTGTGATTCGCGCGCGCCCAGGGTGAGCTTCCACTGCCGTGTGAAGGCATAGGTCGCCTCCCCATACCAGGCGATCTGCGTGTCCCTCGCGGAGGTTTGCAGGAAATAGGAATCGTTCGGGAAACGCGGGTCGTAGAGCACCGGCTGGTAGGGGCTCGCGCAGGATCCGGTGGCAGAGTCGAACACGCAGAAGACCTGGCTGTAGGGCGAACCGATATAGGCCTGCATGAGTTCGTTGAGCAGCGGGTCGTGGATCTGCTCGAGGTAGCTCTGGCGGTTGTCGCTGTAGAACAGGCCGGTGGTCCACACCAGGGGTGAGCCGGTGTCGGTCGATTGCAGCCGGATTTCCTGGGTGAAGTTCTGCTGACCGTTGTCGACCGTGGCCGGCGAGCGGTAGTCGGTCGCGCCGGCGGGCAGGTGCAAGCCGTTGCCGTCGAGCAGCAGCGGATAGCCGCTCGCCACCGACGCGAGCACCGCCGCGGACTGGTAGAAGCCGAGGTTGTAGATCGTGCCGTCGTAGCCGGAGGAGTCCTTGCGATGGTAGTACGAGGTGTTGGAGATCAGGTCGAAGGACTTGAAATGGCCGACGATCTTCAGCGCCGGTAGGTAGAACCGGTCGGGACGGCCGCGGCGCGTCGGGTCCGCGCTCACGTAGCGGTCCTTGCTCTGATTGGAGTAGAGCGGCCAGAAATCGTTGGTGTTGTTGCTGTAGCGATCCTGATAATAAATGCTCGGCGTGAGGGTAAAGCGGTCGCTCAACTTCCAGATCGCGGCCAGCCGCACGAGCGAGGTGTCGGTGAAATTGGCGTTGTTCTGGATCGTGTTCAGGCTCACAGGATCGATCAGATTGATGTAGCCGCCGTCGCGCCGATACCAGACGGTCGCGCGCACCCCGAGGGTGCCGTCGATGATCGGCATGCCGCCGGCGACACCGACCTCGTAGCTCGGCGCGCCACCTTGTGTGTAGGAGACTTCATCGCGGCTGTAGATGCTGCTCTTGGTCAGGCTCGGCGGGGTGGTGATGTAACGCACGGTGCCGCCCTCGGAACCGGCGCCGAACAGCGTGCCCTGCGGGCCGCGCAGCACCTCGATGCGCTGCAGGTCGAAGGCTTCCGGCAACGCCTCGTCGGGATTGAAGGCGAGCGCGCGCATCTGGATCGGTGTGTCATCCAGATAAATGCCCGTCGTGCCGGCGCCGCCGGTCGAGGCGATGCCGCGGATCGAGATGTTGTTGGTGCCGGTGTTGTCGACGTCCACGCCGGGGGTGAACTTGGCGAGGTCGCTGATGTTCTCGACGCCGCGCAGGTCGATGGAGCGTTGCGTGAAGGCCGACAGGCTCAAGGGTACCTTGCTCAGACTTTCGGCGCGGCGCGTTGCCGTGACGATGACCTCCTGAAGGGGCCCGTCCTGCGAGGCGCTGCCGCCCGCGTCCGTCGCGGCGCTTTGGGCGAATACCTGGGAGCCTAGCACCGCCGCCCCGATGCCGGCGAGCACGACGGTGGCCAGGCGGCGTCGATTGTGGTGAACGCGCAACGAGCCGATTCGACGACATTCGAGCATGATGCTGCCTCGCTTATCCAAAGATTCATCCGTATGGGCCGGACGTATTCGCCACGGCGTTTTTAGCTCTGGCGAACATAACGCGAGCCACCGGGAAACGCAATTCCGCGTGCTGGCACCGAGTTGGTGCGGGTCGATTCGTCGCATGCACGCGACGAGTGCGTCGGTTTTTATGGGATCATGCCCGCATGAGCAACCCCGCCGACCGGCCGCGCGCCAAATCCCTCAAGCCCCTGCGTTCCTTGTTGCCGTTCCTGCGCCCGTATCGAGGCAGGCTGGTGGCGGCGCTTGCGGCGCTGCTCATCGCTTCCGGGGCGCAGCTCGCCCTGCCTTGGGCGGTGGGCAGCCTGATCGACCACGGCCTTGCACCCCAGGACGCGGCGACGATCAATCACTATTTCGCCGGTTTCCTGGCCGCCGCCGTGCTCTATGGCCTGTTCGCGGCGCTGCGCTACTATCTCGTGACCCGGCTCGGCGAGCGCGTCGTCGCCGATCTTCGCGCCGCGGTCTATGCGCGCGTCGTGCGCATGGACCCGCTGTTCTACGAGACGACGCGCACCGGCGAGGTGCTCTCGCGCCTGACCGCGGACACGACGCTCGTGCAGGCGATGGCCGGCGTCAACCTGTCGATCGTACTGCGCTCGGGCCTGACCTTGATCGGCGCGCTGGTACTGCTCGCGGTCACCAGCGCGAAGCTTACGGCGGTGATCCTCGTGCTGGTGCCGCTCGTGCTCGTGCCCTTGATCGTGACCGGCCGGCGTGTGCGCCGCTATTCACGCATCGCACAGGACCGGCTCGCCGACACCAATGCGCTCGCCGACGAGACCTTGAACGCGATCCAGACGGTCCAGGCGTTCACG
>JABEVI010000178.1 GCA_013044085.1 Steroidobacteraceae bacterium | reverse complement strand
TGGTCGGGGTGACAGGATTTGAACCTGCGACTCCTACGTCCCGAACGTAGTGCTCTACCAGGCTGAGCTACACCCCGAAATCAGCGCGAACCCTCAATGCTTGCGTGCGACGGCGAACCTCGTCAGTTCGCTCAAACCTTCTTTGAACGGAGTCTCGGGAAGGGGTGCTAGCGCCGCGAGCGCCTGGTCTGCCTCGCATTGGGCTCGGCGCGCAGTGTACTCAAGGCCCCCGAGGCTTGCAACGGCGCGAGTGATTTCCTCCAGCCGGTCGAGACCGCCGTGTTCGATCGCCTCTCTGATCATCGTGCGCTGCTCGGGGCTGCCGTGCTGCAATGCATGAATCAGCGGCAGCGTCGGCTTTCCCTCGGCGAGGTCGTCTCCGAGGTGCTTGCCGAGGCTCGCCTCGTCGGCCTGATAGTCGAGTGTGTCATCGACGAGTTGGAAGGCGGTGCCGATGTGTCTGCCGTAACTTGCGAGCGCCCGCTCAAGGTCAGCCGGGGCATCGCACAGGACCGCGCCAATCTGGGCGCCGGCCTCGAACAGGCGCGCGGTCTTGCGGTGAATGACGTCGAAATAGCGCGCCTCGGTCGTGCTCGGATCGTGCGCAGTCATCAGCTGAAGGACCTCGCCCTCGGCGATCGCATTGGTGGCGTCCGCCAGGATGTTCATGATCGCCATGCGATCCAGCGTCACCATCATCTGGAACGCGCGCGAATACAGGAAGTCTCCCACCAACACGCTGGTGGCGTTGCCGAAGACCTCGTTGGCGGTCTCTTGTCCGCGGCGCATCGACGAGCCGTCGACGACATCGTCGTGCAGCAGGGTCGCGGTGTGAATGAATTCGATGATGGCCGCCGCGTCGATGTGGCGGGTGCCGCGATGCCCGCAGGCCCTGGCCGCGAGCAACACGAGCAAGGGCCGAAGCCGTTTGCCACCGGAATGAATGATGTAAGAGGCGACTTGGTCGACCAAGGCCACCGGGCTGCTGAGGCGTTCTTTTACGACTTGATCGACGGCCGTCAGGTCCGCGGTGACCAGTGCACGAATTTTTTCTAGTGTCATGAAAATCTCGCGCGCATCTTACCTAAGTTTGCATGCGCTTGCGCGGCGCGGCAGGACCGCAATGGATTCGGTCGTTTATGAGCGTTCGGCCCAGAAGATTGACCTGCCGCACCCGCAAACGTATACTTCGCGGCTCTTTTGCTGGCCCTCCTGGGCCGCCCATTCTGGAGTTGCAACGATGTATGCCGTGATTGCCACGGGCGGTAAACAATACCGCGTAGAAGAAGGTGCCGTCGTCCGTATCGAGAAACTCGATGCGGTGCAAGGCGCGAGTGTCGAGTTCAGCCAGGTGCTGCTCGTGGGGGCAGGTGTCGATCTGAAGGTCGGTGCGCCGTACCTCGAGCATGCGAAGGTCGTTGCAACGGTCGAGGGTCACGGCAAGGGTGACAAGGTGCGGATCGTGAAATTTCGCCGTCGCAAGCACTACAAGCGCGAGGGCACGCACCGCCAGCCCTACACCGACGTCAAGATCACGCAGATCCTCGCTTAACGCATTTCGTAGGAGGCTAGGTACCCCATGGCACACAAAAAGGCAGGCGGCAGCACCCGCAACGGTCGCGACTCCCACTCGAAGCGCCTCGGCGTGAAGAAATTCGGTGGCGAACAGGTCGCCGCGGGCAACATCCTCATCCGGCAGCGCGGCACCGCCTACCGGCCGGGCGTCAACGTCGGCATCGGCACGGATCACACCTTGTTCGCGACCGCGCACGGCGTCGTCCAGTTCACCGTCAAGGGTCCGGAACAGCGGACCTTCGTCAACGTCGTCGCCAAATAGACGGCGACCGACGCGCCAGGGTGCCCGTGACCCCGGGGCTGATCGATCAGCGAGGGGACCGGCGCATGCCAGTCCCCTTTTTAGTTTTTGGGACTGCCGGGAGCCGACGTCATGAAATTCGTCGACGAAGCGACACTCAAGGTCCATGCCGGCAACGGCGGGCGCGGCTGCGTGAGCTTTCGCCGCGAGAAGTTCGTCCCCTTCGGCGGTCCCGACGGCGGTGATGGCGGCTTGGGCGGCAGCGTCTACCTGCGCGCCGTCGAGGGCATGAACACGCTCGCGGATTTTCGCATCTCGCGCACCTTCAAGGCGCGCAATGGAGAAAGCGGCAGCGGCAATGGCTGCACCGGCCACGGCGGCGACGACCTTTATGTCGAAGTGCCGGTCGGAACGGTCGTCACCGCGACGGACACGGGCGAGACGCTCGGTGACCTGATCGCACTCGACCAGACCTTGTTGGTCGCGAAAGGCGGCAAAGGCGGCTGGGGAAACACGCGTTTCAAATCGAGCACCAATCGCGCACCGCGCAGGGCGGGCATCGGCCTGCCGGGCGAGAAGCGCGAACTGATGCTCGAGTTGAAGCTGATCGCCGATGTCGGCCTTCTCGGTCTGCCGAACGCTGGCAAGTCGACGCTGATCCGCGCCATCTCGGCCGCGCGCCCGAAGGTCGCCGACTATCCGTTCACCACGCTGACGCCAAATCTCGGGGTGGTGAGCGCAGGCCCCGGGCGCAGCTTCGTGATGGCGGATATTCCTGGGTTGATCGAGGGTGCGGCGGAGGGCAGCGGTCTCGGCATCCGCTTCCTGAAGCACCTGCAGCGCACACGCGTGCTGCTGCATCTCATCGACATCGCGCCGCTCGATCCGGCGGCCGATCCGGTGCGCGATGCGCGCACCATCGTCAATGAATTGAAGAAATTCTCCGCAGACCTCGTCGCCAAGGAGCGCTGGTTGGTGCTCAACAAGATCGATCTGGTGCCGCCTGAGGAAGCTCAACGCCGCGTCAAGGACATCGTCCGGCGTCTGCGCTTCAAGGGCAAGGTGCTCGCGATATCCGGCGCGACCGGCTCAGGCACGGAGCAGTTGATCGGGGGGGTGATGCGCTACCTCGAGGAACACCCGCGGGACGCGAGCGCCGGCACCGACGACACGCAGAGCGCCGTGCGCTGAGCGCACGGCGTCTCGATCACTTCGCGAGTGCGCTCACCTGCTTCGTCAAACGGCTCTTGTGCCGCGCGGCCTTGTTGCGGTGAATGATTCCCTTGTTGACCATGCCGTCGATCACCGGGGTCGCCTCGGCGAGCGCGGCGAGCGCCTCGTCCTGCTTGCCGGACTTGACGGCGAGGGTCGCCTTGCGGATCGCGGTTCGCAGCTGCGAGGTGAGGGCGTCGTTGCGGGCGCGGTGTTTCGTCGACTGGCGGGCCGCTTTTTCCGCAGATTTGGTGTTGGCCAAGCGCAAACTCCTTACAAAGAGCCGCGTATTCTGCGTTTAGGGCGCACCCTTGTCAATCCATACGCCCCGCGTTCGCCGGGTGCTTGCTATAGTGGGCCCTCCGGATGAGCCGCGCCATCTTCAAATCGACGACGACGCTCGGGTTGATAACCCTGTTGTCGCGCATCACGGGGCTCGTCCGCGACGTCGCCCAGGCCCATCTCTTTGGTGGCGGACCGCTCGCCGACGCCTTTCTGGTCGCCTACAAGATCCCGAACTTCCTGCGCAGACTGTTTGCCGAAGGCGCGTTCTCACAGTCCTTCGTGCCGGTGATTTCCGAGTACAAACAGCGCCACAGCGAGCAAGAAGTGCGCGAACTGGTCAGCGGCACGGCGGGCACCCTCGCAGTCGCGCTGTTCGCGCTGACGGTGGTCGCCGTGGTCGCGGCGCCATTGATCGTCTGGGCGTTCGCGCCGGGTTTCAAAGCGTCCGGCAACCGGCATGCGATCACCGTCGAGATGCTGCGGATCACATTTCCGTACATCATGTTCGTGTCGCTCACCGCCCTTGCGAGCGGTGTGCTCAACAGTTACGGCCGTTTCGGGCCGCCGGCATTCACGCAGGTGCTCTCGAACCTGGTGATGATCGTCGCCGCGGTGTGGATCGCACCGCATTTCGCCGAGCCCGGATTGGTGCTCGCCGTGGCGGTCTTCGTCGGCGGCCTATTGCAGGTGGCCTATCAAATTCCCTTCGTGCTGCGCCTGCGGATGCTTGGTTGGCCGCGGTGGCGATGGGACCACGCGGGTGTGCGCCGGGTCGCGCGTTTGATGGGGCCGGGCATCCTCGGATCCTCGGTGGCGCAGGTCAGCCTGCTGCTCGACACGCAGATCGCCTCGTTTCTCGCCACCGGCAGCGTCTCCTGGTTGTACTTCGCCTCCCGGCTGATGGAATTCCCGCAGGGCGTGTTCAGCGTCGCGCTCGGCACCGTGATCTTGCCGAGTCTCTCGGCACACCACGCGGCGGCCGCGCCGGAACGGCTGTCGGCGACGCTCGAGTGGGCCCTGAAGCTCGTGCTCGTGATGGTGCTGCCGGCCGCGGTCGCGCTGTTCGTGCTCGCCGGGCCCCTGAACGCGACGATATTCGGCCATGGGCGCTTCGATGCGCACGACGTACGCATGAGTTCCTACGCGCTGATGGCATTTTCCTTCGGTTTGCTCGGCTTCAGCTTCGTCAAGGTGCTGGCACCCGGGTATTTCGCACGGCAGGACACCCGCACCCCGGTTCGTACCAGCCTGATTTCGCTCGGCGTCAATATGGGCGTGAACTTGCTGGTGATCGCACCGCTCGTCTACTTCGGCAAACTGCCGTTTCCCCACGTCTTCCTGGCGATGTCGACCAGCCTGGCCGGTTGCACCAACGCGCTGCTGCTCTACCGCGGTCTGCGCAAGGCCGGCGTGCTCAGGCCCGGTCCGCACTGGCGGGCGTTGATCCCGCGTGTGG
>JABEVI010000177.1 GCA_013044085.1 Steroidobacteraceae bacterium | reverse complement strand
TCGGACGATGATTCGTGCCGTGCGCACCGTGATGATGATCAGCGTGTTCGGCGTGCTGTCGGCATGCGGTGGCTCGTCGAGCGGCGGCTTCGCCGGCATCGGCGGTGGCTCCGGCGGTGGCTCCGGCGGTGGCAGCGGTTCCGGCGGCACGGTACCGAACACGGTGCCGGTGACGGTCGATTCCGGACCGGCCGCGGTCGGCGGCGCGGCCAACACGCTTTACACGACGGTCACCCTATGCGCGCCGGGCAGCACCACCCAGTGCCAGACGATCGATCATGTGCAGGTCGACACCGGTTCGACCGGCTTCCGGGTGCTCGCCTCGGTTCTTGGCAACGGCCTGCTGGCCACGGATCTGCCGCAGGCGAGCGACTCCTACGGCAACCCGCTCGACGAGTGCGTGCAGTTCGCCGACGGTTACAGTTGGGGCACGGTGCGCACCGCCGACGTGCTCATCGGCAGTGAAACGGCCGCGTCGGTGCCGGTGCAAGTGATCGGCGATGCTGCGGCCTCGACGACGCCGGCTTCCTGCGTGCTCGGGCCGCAGGAGAATACGGTGCAAACCTTCGGCGCGAACGCGATTCTCGGCATCGGCAATTTCCTCACCGACTGCGGGATCGCGTGTGCGACGGGCGCGATTCCGGGCACCTATTACGACTGCCCGTCGGGCGGCACCTGCCAGCCGGTGGCGGTCGCACTCTCGGCGCAGTTGCAGAATCCGGTGGCCATGTTCCCGGCGGACAACAACGGCGTCGTGATCGACCTGCCGGGTATATCGTCGCCGACCGCCACGATCAGTGGCACATTGACCTTCGGCATCGGCACCCAGTCGGACAATGTCTTTCCGGCCAGCGCGAACGTGTACACGCTCGATCCGAATTACGGCACCTTGACGACGTTCTACAACGGCGTCTCCTACACCTCGAGCTTCGTCGATACCGGATCGAACGCCTATTTCTTCACGGACGATACGATCGCCACGTGCACGGACCAGCCTTCGTTCTACTGCCCCGCCTCCACCTTGGGGCTGCAAGCAACGATCCAGGGAGTCAACGGCTTCAATGTGAGCGTGCCGTTCTCGGTCGACAACGCCGACACCGACTTCGCGACGAATTCCGCCGTACTGCCCAATCTGGCCGGGCCGGCGGGCACGAGCTTGCAGGGTGCCTTCGATTGGGGTCTGCCGTTCTTCTACGGCCAACCGGTTTACGTGGCGTTCGAGTCCAGTTCCGCCGCCGGGGTGGCCGGCCCCTGGGTCGGATTCTGAGCGGCGCCGGGGAGGGTCGGGCGATGATGAGAACCTGCTGCGCGTTGTTGCTGGCCGTTGCCGTGGCCGGCGTCGCGAGGGCCCAGGATCCGTTCCCCGATTCCCCGGGGGCACATTGGGACGTGATGGGTGGCTACAGCGCGCCGGTCGGCACGACGGCCGACTATCTTCAAGGCGGCTACGCGATCGACGGCGGCCTGACTCTCGTGCCCTCGTCGACCAGTCCGCTCGACCTGCGCTTCGATCTTGGCTACGACGCACACAACGTGAGCAACCGGCTGATCGACATCGGCCAGCAGAACACGAACGTCGAGATCGACGGGGGCAGCGGACAGATTTGGTCCTTCAGCGGCAATGCGGTCTACCACGTGCCGATCGTTTACGGGGTGCGTGCCTACGGCATCGCCGGCGTCGGGGTCTATCACACCCGGGTCGCGTTGACGCAGACGGTGCCGCTATACGGCGGGTACTATTATTGCGACCCGTTTTGGGGCTTCTGCGACGGCGGCTACGGCTACGGCACCGCGACCGTGGTCTCGCACAACATGACGAATTTTGGCTGGAACGCCGGCATCGGCGTCGAGTTCGCCCTGCCATCCGGCCGCTCCTGGTTCATCGAAGCGCGTTATCAACGCATCAGCGCGTCGACACCGATCGAGTTCGTGCCGCTGCAGGTCGGCTACCGATTCTAGGCACACCCGGTTCGGTTCAGCCGGTTTGCGTTGCGACCACGCCGAGGCCCTGAAGGACGAGGTCGGGGACGATCTCGCCGCGCGTGCGCATCACCGACGTGATCATACCGGCGTCGCCACCGGTTACGAACAAACGCGGCTTGACACCGGTGCTCTGTTCGATCGCTTCGGCGGCGCGGTCGGCCATTCCCGCCAACGCGAACACCGCGCCGCGCGACACCGCGCCGATCGTGTTGTTGGCGAGTACACCGGCCATCGACGGTGTGCTCATCTCCACCGCCCTGGCGATGTCACTGGTCTTGGTCAGAAGGGTTTCGCGCATCATATGGATGCCCGGAGCGATCAGACCGCCGAGGTGCCGCCCGCTGGCGTCGACGCTGTCCACCTTGACCGCGGTGCCGGCGTCGACCACGCATAGGACCGTGCGCGCGATCGTCCAGGCGCCGATCACGGCGAGCCAGCGATCAGGGCCCAGCAAAGTCGGATCGAGGTAGCCGTTGGTCAATTCGTGGAAATTGCGGCTCGCGCTGAAGAATTCGGCCCGGACTCCGAAATATTTTTTCGTCAGCCGCGTGAGTTTCTTGCCCATGGCTTCGCCGGCGACGTTGGCGATCAGGACCCGCTCGGGCTTCTGGGTCGTGTCGAACAGGGCGGCGGTCCATAATTTGGGCTTCGCGCCCCGGTGCACGATGGCCTGCTGGTCCGACAGACCGGCGCTGGTGAGCCAGGCCCACTTCAGGCGCGTGTTGCCGACGTCGATGACCAGAATCATGGGTCAGGTACCGCTCTGCTCGTTTCGCGGGTTGCGATGAGGGCGCAAAGGATAGCATTAGTCGGCAGTTGGGCGCCGTGGGCGGGTTAAACTCGCCCGCGCCGCCCTTAAAACCCCGAGATTCGGAGATCGTTTGGCCAGCCAAACCCCGCCACAATGCCATCGGCCGCTCGTCGTGCGCTGTGGCGCCTTTGGCGACATGGTGTTGCTGACGGCGTTGCTGCGGGAATTGCATGCCCGCTGGCGCCAACCGGTCGACATCGTCACCTCCGGAACGTGGAGCGAGCCGTTGCTTCGCGGCCAACCGGGGGTCGGCGAGGTCTACGCGTTGCGCAGCCGCAAAACCCCCTACTGGCTGGCGGCGGATCAGCGCTTGTTGGTGCGGCGTCTGCGCGCCCGGGGCCTGTCAGCGACCTGGCTTTGCGACGATAGCGAGGAGATGCGTCGTTTGCTCGCGCGCGCCGGGGTGCGCGCCGAGGCGATCGTCGACGTGCGCGATCACGCGCTCGCCGCCGGTGAGCACGCCACCGCGCAGTGGCGTCGGCTCGCCGGGGTCACGCCGCCGCTATGGGCGCAACGCACGCCGCCCGGGGCATTCAGCGGATCCGAGGGCTGCTCCCTGCGGGTTGCCGATGAGGCATTTGCCGATCTCCACTCCTGGCTCGAACGGCGCGGGCTCGCTGATGCGCCGCTGATCCTGGTTCAGGCCGGCAACAAGCGCACCATGCGCCGAGGCCTGAAGCGGCTGGCGAAGAATCACAAGTACTGGCCCAACGAACGCTGGGCCGAGGTGATCGGCCGCGTCAGCGCGGATCGCCCGCACGCGCGCATCGTCCTACTCGGTGCCGGGCCTGAACATGCGCTGAATGCGCAGATCGCCGCGCTTGCCGGCGTCG
>JABEVI010000176.1 GCA_013044085.1 Steroidobacteraceae bacterium | reverse complement strand
GCGGCGCGCCTCGAAAATGCTCGACATCGCGCTGACGCAGCGCGGCGCCTCCGCCGGCGCGCCGATCCCCATGGCCGGCGTACCGGTCGCCACCCTCGATACCTACCTCGCGCGCCTCGTGCGCCGCGGCGAATCCGTGGCGATCTGCGAACAGCGCGGTGAGCCGGGCAAGATTCGCGGCCCCATGGAGCGCGAGGTCGTGCGCATCGTGACCCCGGGGACGATCACCGACGAGGCGCTCCTCGAAGCGCGGCGCGATACCTGCCTGGCGAGCGCCTGCGCCCTCGAGGGCCGCTACGGACTTGCGTGGCTCGATTTGTCGGCCGGCCGCTTCTCGGTCATGGAACTGAACGATCTCGATGCCCTCGAGGCCGAGTTGCAGCGCATCCACCCCGCCGAATGCCTGCTGCCCGAAAGCTCGCCACCGGCGCTCGAGGCACGGCTTGCATGCCTCGAGCGACCGGTGCGCTCGCGCCCACCCTGGCACTTCGACCCGGACACCGCCACCCGCGCCCTCTGCGAGCAGTTTCAGACCCACGATCTCGCCGCCTTCGGCTGCACCGACAAGCCCGTCGCCGTCGCCGCCGCCGGCGCGCTGCTCGCCTATGTGCGCGACACTCAGAAGGCGGCGTTGCCCCATTTGCGCGCCCTGAGCACCGAGGAACGGGGTGAGGCGCTGCTGATGGACCCGGCGACGCGGCGCAACCTCGAACTCGACGAGAGTCTCGCCGGCAATCCACAACTCACCCTCGCCGGCGTGTACGACCACACCGCCACCGCGATGGGTGGGCGGCTGTTGCGCCGCTGGCTGCACCGGCCGTTGCGCGACCACGCCCGCCTGCGTGCCCGTCACGACGCGGTCGAGTGCTTGCAGCGCGACTCGGCCTACAACGCCCTCGCCACCACGCTCGCCGCGGTCGGCGATCTGGAGCGCATCCTCGCGCGCGTCGCGCTGCGATCGGCGCGGCCGCGGGACCTTGCGAACCTGCGCCAGGCGCTCGGCGCCCTGCCGGACCTTAAGAGCTCGCTTGCCGATCCGGATGCGAGCCTCTTGGCGCAGCTCGCCGCGGACCTCGGCAGTCACGCTGAATTGCACGCCCTGCTCGTCCGGGCGCTCGTCGAAGCGCCTCCGCATCAGCTGCGCGACGGCGGCGTGATCGCTCCCGGCTATGACGCGACGCTCGAGGAGTTGCGCCTGCTGGGCAGCAACACCGAAAAATTCCTCCTCGAGCTGGAGGCGAAGGAGCGCGAGCGCAGCGGTTTGTCGAGCTTGAAACTCGGCTACAACCGCGTGCAGGGATTCTTCATCGAGGTCAACCGCAGCCAGGCCGACCGCGTCCCGGCCGACTACCTGCGCCGGCAGACGGTCAAGTCGGCCGAGCGCTTCATCACCCCGGAACTGAAGTCCTTCGAGGACAAGGTGCTCGGTGCGCGCGAACGCGCGCTCGTCCGCGAACGCGAACTCTACGAGGCGCTGCTCGACGCGGTGATCGACGAACTCGCGCCGCTGCAACGCGCCGCCGCCGCGGTCGCCGAGATCGACGTGCTCACCGCGTTCGCCGAGCGGGCGCAGACACTGCGCTGCGTGCGCCCGGAACTCGTCGAGGAACCGACCCTGCTCATCGACGGCGGCCGGCACCTGGTCGTCGAGCGCGCGAGCCGCGAGCCGTTCGTGCCGAACGATCTGCGCCTCGATGAGACGCGCCGGATGCTCATCATCACCGGCCCGAACATGGGCGGCAAGAGCACCTACATGCGCCAGATCGCACTGATCGCGATCCTCGCGCACATCGGCGCGTTCGTGCCGGCGAGGCGCGCGGTGCTCGGCCCGCTCGACCGCATCTTCACCCGCATCGGCGCCTCGGATGACCTCGCCGGGGGACGCTCCACCTTCATGCTGGAGATGACCGAAACCGCCAACATCCTGCATCACGCGACCGCTCGGAGCCTGGTGTTGATGGACGAGGTCGGCCGCGGCACCAGCACCTTCGACGGACTCTCGCTCGCCTGGGCATGCGCGTCCTACATCGCGGCCGAAATCCGCGCCTTCACGCTGTTTGCGACCCATTACTTCGAGCTGACGAGCCTCGCGGGCGAAGCCGAGGGTGTCTTCAACGCGCACGTCACGGCGGTCGAACACGCTGAGCGCCTCGTGTTCCTGCACAGCGTGCGCGAAGGACCCGCGAACCAAAGCTACGGACTGAAGGTCGCCGCGCTCGCCGGCATCCCAGCGAGCGTGACCGAGGCGGCGCGGCGCTACCTGGTGGAACTCGAGCGCGAGCGCGACGCCCTGCGCCGCCAAAGCTCGCCGCAGGGCGAACTCGATCTCGCAGCGCCACCGCCCGCGCCGACCCAGCCCGCGAGCGCCGCGCTCGATGCGCTGCGCAGCGTCGATCCGGACGGCTTGAGCCCGCGCGAGGCGCTCGAACTCATCTATCGGTTGAAGCGCCTCGATCGCGAATGAAGCACCCGTGCTCGAGGAACGCCGCGGTTTGTGCAAACGCGGCGCGGGAGAACAGCATGCCGGCGTGATTGACGTCGAGCACGAGGTGCTCGCTCGCGCCCTCGAGCCGGGTCTCATCGACCGCCACGACCCCGTCGTTCGGTCCCTCGAAGCGCGTGAGCAGACGGCCAAGACCGACGCCCGCCCGTCCGGCGATGATGCCGAGCGGGCGCGCCGCTGACCAGCGCCGCGGCCAGGCCGTCTCCTCGAGCACGCCCTCGGCGATACCGCGGCCGAGCACGGCCTTGCCGAACGGCACGCGCGCGAAGCCGCTCGCCGCACGGCTGCCGTGCAGCGGCGAGCCGAGCAGCACGATGCGCCCCGGCCGGATCAACGGCGCCCGTTCGAACAGCTTTACGATCACCAAGCCACCCATGCTGTGGCCCACCAGATCGACCCGATCGGCGCGCAGGCCCCCGAG